>JBEKCP010000220.1:0-8883 GCA_050014815.1 Thermoguttaceae bacterium
ATTGCTCCTTAGTTGTCCGCCCCCGCTCTCGCCAACTTTGGGGCGCAAGAGAAATGGTAATCTAAACCGCCTCCAACCCCACCCGTCAAGCCCAACTTTTCATCACCCCAGGCGGGACCTACTGGGCCGGAAAAGGGACCGGGTGGCCCCGGGCGGTTTCCCGCCCGGGGCCACCCGACCCTGGCCTCGGAGCACTATTCCTCGATCCGGTAGAGGTGCGTCTTCGTGCGCAGGATCAGGGCCTTGCCGGCGACGGCGGGCGAGGCCATGCAGCCCTGGTCGAGCTGGTTGACGGCGAGAACCTTCAGCTTGCGTTCGGGGGCGATCGCTGTCGTCTTGCCGTCCTGGTCGAAAAAATAGACCCGGTCCGGCGCGTACAGCGCCGAGGCCGAGAAGAAGCCGTGAATCCGCTCCTGCCAGATCGTCGCGCCGGTCTTGGCCTCCAGGCAGGTGGCGACGCCGTTGTCGTTGACCGAGAACAACAGCTCGCCCGCCAGGACGCTCGACGGCTTGGCCGGCAGGTTCCTCGCCTTGCTCTTCCAGACGACGTGGCTCTGGCTGATGTCGCCATGCCCGTCGGGCCGCACCGCCCAGATCTCCGGCCGGCCGAAACCCGTGTTGAGGAACAGCAGCCCCTGGCCGTACAGCGGGCGTGAAACGTTGGAGAACCCGCCCGGATAGCACACCTTCCAGATTTCCCGGCCGGTTTCCGGCACGTAGGCCTCCGCGGCGTAGGCCCCGCAACTGATCAATTGCGCTCCGCCGGCCTCGATCACAATCGGCGTGGAGTAGGCCTTGCGGAGGTCGCCTTCAGCCTTGGCGTAATCGGTGGAGCGGTCGGTCTTCCAAACGGTTGCGCCCGTCTGCTTGTCGAGGGCCACGAGGTACTGCACGTCGATGCCGTCGAAGGTCAGGATGAGCAGGTTCTTGTAGACGAAGGCCGAGGAGCCCGGGCCGCGGTAGTGGTTGCAATGCAGGTCGCGCCGCGACCAGAGCGTCTTGCCCGAGGACGTGTCCAGGCAGGCCGTGCCGTAGGTGCCGAAGTGGACGTAGATGCGCCCGGCCTCGATGACGGGCGTGGGCGAGGCGTAGCTATTCAGCCCGGCGATCGGTTCGGGCTTCTCGACCTCGAAGACGCGGATATCGTGTACGATTCGGCCCGAGTCGCGATCGACGCACACGGCATACAATCGCTTTCCGTCTGCCGCGGCGGTGGTCAGCCAGACTTGCTTGTCCCAGACGACAGGCGACGAATGACCGCGGTCGTGGATCGCCGTCTTCCAGCGGATGTTGTCCTTCTCGCTCCAGGTCGTAGGGAGGTCGGCCTGCCGGCAGGAGCCGTTTGCCGCCGGGCCCAGGAATTGCGGCCACGGTTCCTCGGTGGCAGCCGGTGCGGCGAACGAAAGCAGGAGCACGAAAGCGGCAATTTGCATGGCGGATGTACGAAGCAGGTTAAGGGTGGTTGGGCAGGGTCTTGCAGAGCGCGGAGGCCGCACGGACACGACTGCTATTATGTTCGCGCAATTCCCGGGATACAATACCGGGCTATGTCCGAAAGGCCGCGTTTCCAGCAGTTACACTAGCCCGAAGCGCAAGCGAGGGACGGAAACAAGGCAATTCCCTCGCCTGCGCGTCGGGTTGGCGTGGACTTTTCCGGCAAAGCCTGGTTATTGCAGGTCATGTGCTGCATGGCCGAGCGGGAACTCTACGAAATCCTCCGCTGGCAGATCGAGCAGGTCCACAAGCACCTCCAGCCGGACCAGCGCGGCCTTGGGCGGCTACGCGGTGACGCGCGCCAAGAACTGCCGGCTCTTGACCGCTCCCGATCAGATCAAGCCGGGCGCGCCGCTGCCGCTCGTCCCGAGCGCCTGGACCAGGTCGGCGATCAGGTCCTCGGTGTTCTCGATGCCGCAAGAGAGGCGGATCATGTTGTCGGGAATGCCCCACGCCCGGCGCTGCTGCGGCGTGTACTCGTAATAGCTCAGCACCAGCGGCTGCTCGATGAGCGATTCGACCCCGCCCAGGCTGGCGGCGATCCGCGGGATGCGAACTCGATCGACCACGTCGGCCGTTTGCCGCCAATCGGCGTCCTTCACCGTGAAGGTCACCACGCCGCCGAAGCCCCGCATCACGCGCCGGGCCAACTCGTGCTGCGGATGGCCCGGCAGGCCGGGGTAATAGACCCGCTCGATCCTCGGGTGGCCGGCGAGGAACTCGGCCACCCCCTGGCCGTTGGCGTTGTGCCGCTCCATCCGCAACTCGAACGTCTTGAGGCCCCGCAAGAGCGAGTGCTCGGTGTGCGGGGCACTGATCAGCCCCAACAGGCCGCGGAACTTCCGCAGCGGCTCGATCTTCTCGCGCGCGGCCAGGACCACGCCGGCCAGGAGATCGTTGTGCCCGCCGAGATACTTCGTGCACGAGTGCAGCACGTAATCGACGCCGAACTCCAGCGGGCGGACGTTATAGGGCGTGGCCAGCGTGGCGTCAATCACGGTCTCCACGCCGTGCTTCTTGCCGATGGCCGCAAACCGCGCGAGGTCCAGCACGCTCAGGTGCGGATTCGTGGGCAATTCGCCCAGCAGGATTCGCGTGGCCGGCGTGATGGCCGCCTCCAGGGCCTTGTCATCGCACGGCGGAACCAGCCGCGTCTTGATGCCGAAACGCGACAGCTCCCCGAGGCAGAAATCGCGGGTCCGCAGATAGCACTCGTCCACCAGCACCAACTCGTCGCCCGACCGGAGACGCCCCAACAGCAGCCCCGCGATGGCCGTCATCCCGCTCGAATAGAGGACCGCCTCCTCGGCCCCTTCCAGGGCGGCCAGTTTCCGCTCGACGGTCTTCTCCGTGGGGTTGCCGTACCGGGCGTATTCCTCCCGCGGCTGCTTCTGGACAATGAAGTCGATGAGCGACTGCGTGTCGGCGAAGCTGTAGGTCGAGGCCAGGAAGATCGGGTCGGTCAGCGCCGAACGGGCCTTCTGGCGATCTTCGCCCCCGTGGACCGAAAGGGTCGACCAGCGGTAGCCGGCAAGGTCCCCGGCGGCCGGGTCTCCGGCAGCCGTCTTGCGAGTCGTCTTCTCTTGAGAATCTGACATGGTTTTCATTCTCCCGGACAGGTTGCCCAGCCGATAAAGATTATAACATAAGTATGTCAATTGCCGTCCTGATGTTTATGGAATTTTCCGCCGCACCCATCACATATCACGGGCCGCGGCCGTCTCATTTGACAGGCGGCGGCGTCAGGCCCCAAAAAACACTGGCAAACCGGCACATTCCGCAATTCCTGAAAAATGGCACGTATGTTGCTAACTAAACTCATGTAACAGTAAGCAACACACTGCCATTTGGAAAGGAATACACAATGTCTCAGCTCTTAACCACCGCCACAACGGGTTTTGACCGGCCGGAAGTCCCGGCCGCTCGTGGCCCGGCCGATCCGTCCGAGCGGGTGTTCCCGCGGCGGTCGTCGCGGCCGCGGCGCCCCCGGTTCGTGTTCTCGCCGGCTCTGATTCAGTATTTTGCGGAACTTCACGGCCGGCAAGTCCGGATCGACGGCGGTCACGTTTCAGACTAACGCCTCACCATCTTTTTTCAAGGAGATTTCCGATGCCCTATCGTACAACATTCGCCAGCATCATCGAGACGACCTTCAATACGCCATTGGTCAAGCTCAGCCGCGTGGTGCCGCCCGGGGCTGCCACGGTACTCTTGAAGCTGGAGTTCTTCAATCCTCTGAGCAGTGTCAAGGACCGCATTGGCCGGGCGATGATCGAGACGGCCGAGCGGGACGGCACGCTGAAACCCGGTACCCATATTATCGAGCCGACCAGCGGGAACACGGGCATCGCGCTGGCCTTCGTGGCGGCCGCCAAGGGCTACCAACTCACGCTGGCCATGCC
Source organism: Thermoguttaceae bacterium (assembly GCA_050014815.1). Taxonomy (GTDB): domain Bacteria; phylum Planctomycetota; class Planctomycetia; order Pirellulales; family Thermoguttaceae; genus JBEKCP01. Next base: position 3,897 of record JBEKCP010000220.1, read on the forward strand.
GGAATCCATGAGCATCGAGCGGCGGGCGCTCCTGCGGGTGTTGGGGGCGAACCTGGTCCTCACCCCGGCCAAGGAAGGCATGAAAGGGGCGATTACCAAGGCCCGGGAACTGGCTGCCGCAACGCCCAATAGTTGGATCCCCCAGCAGTTCGACAACCCGGCCAATCCGGACATTCACGAGCGGACCACCGGCCGCGAGATATGGGAGGACACCGGCGGCCGGGTGGACGTGCTCGTGGCGGGGGTGGGCACCGGGGGTACGATCACCGGCTCGACCCGCTACCTTCGCGGCAAGAACCGGAACTTGCGGGCGATCGCCGTCGAGCCGGCCGACTCGCCGGTCATCTCCGGCGGCAAGCCCGGCCCGCACAAGATCCAGGGCATAGGGGCGGGCTTCGTCCCGAAGAACCTCGATACGAGCCTCTTGAACGGCGTTGAGACGGTCAGCAACGAGCAGGCCTTTGCCTGGGCCCGGCGTCTGGCCAGAGAGGAAGGCATTCTGGTCGGGATCAGCTCGGGGGCGAACGTGGCGGCGGCGGTTCGCGTGGCCCAGCAGCCCGAGAATCGCGGCCGGGTGATCGTGACCATTGCCCCGAGTTTCGGCGAGCGGTATCTTTCGACCGCGCTGTTCGACGGTCTAGGGGTTGTGCCGCCAGCCGCGGTGGCGGCTCTGTCGGCGGCCGTGGCGGCGTAGACGATGGGTGCCACGACCATGCAGGGCATGGTGCCCGGCTTGTCCAGCAGTGCGGAAGACACGGTTGGACAAGCCAACCGTGCGACCCGCCGCAGCCTGCGGCAGTGTGGATGATGGGTGCCACTGCTGGCTGGGCAAGCCAGCAGTGGCACCCGGCCTTTCCCGAACGGCACTGCTGCACCCAGAGGGTACCCGGCCAGCAGTGGCACCCCGGCGAAACCCCGTACTCCTTTTCGTGCAAAGCTTTACGTCGCTGGCCACCTGCGGGGCATACGTCCACAAGAGGAGCCCCAGTTTGCCGCCGCCGGCCGGAATCGGTACAATCGCCACTTATCTTTAATCGCCACACGGCGGGCAATCGCTGAACACGGCGGGCAAGCCCGCCCGCTAAACTGGTTTCCAATCCCTAATCCCCAATCCCTCCCCTCATGCCCCGATACAACCCCGCAATCATCGAGCCCAAGTGGCAGCAGTACTGGGAAACGAACCGCACGTTCGCCACGCCCAGGCTGCCCCAGGGGCCAAAAGCCTACGTCCTCGATATGTTCCCCTATCCGAGCGGCGACGGACTCCACGTCGGCCACCCGGAGGGCTACACCGCCACGGATATCGTCTGCCGTTATCGAAGGATGCGGGGCTGGAGCGTCATGCACCCGATGGGCTGGGACGCCTTTGGCCTGCCCGCCGAACAGCACGCCAAGAAGACGGGCACGCATCCGCGGATCACCACGGAGAAGAACACCGCCAACTTCCGCCGCCAATTGAAGATGCTGGGGTTCAGCTACGACTGGTCGCGGGAACTGGCCACGACCGATATCGGCTATTTTCGCTGGACCCAGTTCATCTTCCTGGTGCTGTTCGACACCTGGTTCGACCGCGAGATCCAACGGGGCCGCCCGATCGCCGAGCTGCCGATCCCGCCGGAGGTGGCGGCCGCGGGGGAGGAAGCCGTCGAGCGATACCGCGACGAGCACCGCCTGGCGTACCAGATCGACGCCCCGGTGAACTGGTGCCCGGCCTTGGGGACCGTGCTGGCCAACGAAGAGGTGGTCGGCGGGGTGAGCGAGCGGGGCGGGCATCCCGTGGTGCGGATACCCTTGCGGCAGTGGATGCTGCGAATCACCGCCTACGCCGACCGGCTCGAAAAGGACCTCGACCTCTTGGACTGGCCCGAGAGCATCAAACTCCTCCAGCGGAACTGGATCGGACGGAGCACGGGCGCGGAGGTCGATTTCTTCGTCGGCACGCAACCCGCCGCCGACGGAATGCCGCGGCAGGAGGAGTACGAGGAGGTGGTCATCGGGCGGATCGACAGCGGCTACCCGCGGACCCCTGGCGATGCCTTTCTGCGGGTCTACACCACCCGGCCCGACACGCTCTTCGGGGCCACCTACATGGTGATTGCCCCGGAGCACCCGCTGGTGGGCCGGCTCACACTGCCGGACCGGGCCGCCGAGGTCGAGCAGTATTGCCGCCGGGCCGCTTCCAAAAGCGAGCTGGACCGGACCGATCTGGCCAAGGAGAAGACCGGCGTGTGTACCGGCTTGCATGCCGTCAACCCGGTCAACGGCAAGGCCGTTCCGATCTGGGTGGCCGACTACGTGCTGGCCGGCTACGGCACCGGGGCGATCATGGCGGTACCCGCCCACGATACCCGCGACTTCGACTTCGCCCGGAAGTTCAACCTGCCGATCGTTCCCGTGGTCGATCCGGGCCCCGAGGCCGGCTCGGTCCGCGACGACCTGCTGGCCGGCCGCGTGGCGTTCATCGCCGACGGCCGGGCCATCAACTCCGGGCGATTCACCGGCCTCACGACCGCCGAGTTCAAGCAGGAGATCGCCGAGGACCTGCTCAACAAGGGGCTGGGCTCGGCGGCCGTCAACTACAAGCTCCGCGACTGGCTCTTCAGCCGGCAGCACTTCTGGGGCGAGCCGTTCCCGATCCTGCACGAGCTGGACGCCTGGGGCCGACCGACCGGCTGGGTCCGGGCGCTGCGGCCGGAGGACCTGCCGCTGGACCTGCCCGTGAAAATGGCCTTCGATGCGGCCCACGACCGGCCCGAGCCGCCGCTGGACAAGGCGCCGGACGACTGGCTCTACGTGACCCTGGATGGCAGGCGCTACCGCCGCGAGACGAACACCATGCCCCAATGGGCCGGCTCCTGCTGGTACTACCTCCGCTTCCTCGATCCCACCAACGACCGGGCGCTGGTAGACCCCGAGATCGAAAAGGCATGGATGCCGGTCGATCTCTACGTCGGTGGGGCGGAGCACGCCGTCTTGCACCTGCTCTACGCCCGCTTCTGGCACAAGGTGCTCTTCGACCGCGGCCACGTGAGCATGTCCGAGCCGTTCATGAAGCTGGTGAACCAGGGCATGATCCTCGGCGAGATGGAGTTCACCGGCTACCAGGCCGAAGGCGGCCGTTGGGTGACGTCGTCGGAAGTGGCGACCGGCGTGGTGCTGAAGGAGACGGGAAAGCCGGTAACGGCGGTGAAGCTCGCGGCCGAAGATGTCCAGAAGCAGGGCGAGGGTTTCGTGCTAAAGGCCGACCCGAGCATCAAGGTAGACAGCCGCTCGTACAAGATGTCGAAGGCCCGCGGCAACGTCGTCAATCCGGACCAGGTCGTGGCGGAGTACGGGGCCGACTCGCTGCGGCTCTACGAGATGTTCATGGGCCCGCTGGAGGCGGTCAAGCCGTGGAGCATGGAGGGCGTCAGCGGGGTCCGCGGCTTCCTGGACCGCGTCTGGCGGATGATCGTGGACGATCGGGCCGAGGCGATGAAGCTCAACGAAGCCGTCACGGACGCCGAGCCCACGCCCGAGCAAAACCGCGTGCTGCACAAGACGATCCACGCGGTGACCCGCGACCTGGAGCAGATGTCTTTCAACACGGCCATTGCGCGGATGATGGAGTTCACGAATTTCTTTATGAAGGAGTCCCGGCGGCCGCGGTCGGCCATGGAGCGGCTCGTGCTCTTGCTCTCGCCCCTGGCCCCGCACATTGCCGAGGAGCTTTGGGCCCTGTTGGGGCACCCACGGACGCTGGCCTACGAGCCGTGGCCCGCGTGCGACGAGGCTCTCCTCCGCGAGGACACGGTCGAGGTGCCGGTCCAGGTCAACGGGAAGCTTCGCGGGCGGATCGCGGTGGCGGCCGAGGCCGATCGGGATGCCACCGAGTCCGCCGCCCGGGCCGACGCACGCATCGCCGCGCTCCTCTCCGGCAAGACGATCCTGAAGGTGATCGTCGTCCCCGGCCGGATGGTCAACTTCGTGGTGAAATAGTGCGCGTCTACGGAGCGTAGGTCGCCGAGCATCGCGGGGTCTCCCAGAGCCGGACCTCGCAGACGGGGAAGCCCTGGGCGGCCGCTATGTCGTAGATCAACTTGGCGATATTCTCCGCCGTCGGGTTGTCGTCCAGCAGGTACAGCGGCTCGCCGAGCTCCTGGAGGACCGGCACGGCCGGGTCGTGGCGCGAGAGGATCATCCGGTGGTCGAGGTTCTCGTCGATCCACCGGGCAACGACCGTCTTGATGTCGCCGAAGTCGAGGACCATGGATCGGTCGTCGAGCCGGGCCGCCTGGGCCGTGATCCGCACCGTGCCGTTGTGGCCGTGCAGGTAGCGACACTTGCCCTGGTAGTTCAACAGCCGGTGGCCGTAGCAGAATTCGAGCTTTCGGGATACGCGGAACATGTGCGATTTTTGATTTTGGATTTTAGATTTTGGATTTGTTTGGGATTTCGAGCTTTCGATTTGGTGCTTCCCCTCGTCCCTCGCCACTAGCGACTGCATATCGTGTCGGGTCGGGGGCGTCGATGCTGCGGAAGGCGGCGATCCGCTCGGCGCACTTGTTGCACCGCCCGCAGTGCAGACCGCCGACCGGCGCAATGCAGGAGAACGTCAATTCCAGCGGCAGCGACCGGCCCAGTTCCATCACTTGCCGCTTCTCCATTTCGGCGAAGGGGCGTAACAGCCGGACCCGGCCGCCGGTTGCGCGGGCCAGGGCCGACTCGAAGCAGTCGAAAAACTCCGGCGATGCGTCGGCGAACGGGTTCGAGTCGAGAACCGCAAGCGCCAGGAACTCGACCGCGTTGAGCCTGCACCACAGCAGCGGCTTCAACAGGAGCAAGGCATTGCGCCCCGGAAGATAGACCGCGGTGTCGGGAGAGCCCCGCTGCGGCACATCGCGGCCCGTCAGGCTCCAGTGGTCCCCGTAGACGTCGTCGAGGGGCTCGTCGAGGACGATCAAGGGTGCGAGCCGCGGGGAGGCCAACGCGCCGAGGAATCGCCGGG
>JBEKCP010000221.1:0-8843 GCA_050014815.1 Thermoguttaceae bacterium
TCGTCTACATGGTGCTGGTCGATGCCGGCGTGAAGAACGCCGACATGCGGGAGTTCCTCTACCGCGACCGCACGAAGCTGGCCGTCTACGCCCTGGCGATGTACGGCATCGCCCTGGAAAAAGAGGGAGAGAAAGACAAGCTCGCCATGGTCCTGCGGAACATCGGCCAGTACGTCCAAGAGGACAACGAGAACCAGACGGCCTGGCTGAACCTGCCCGGCGGCTACTGGTGGTACTGGTACGGCAGCGAGTACGAGGCCCACGCCTACTACCTCAAGCTGCTTGCCCGGACCGATCCCAAGGGCGAGCTGGCCTCGCGGCTGGTCAAGTATTTGCTCAACAACCGGAAGCACGCCAGCTATTGGAACTCGACCCGCGACACGGCCATTTGCATCGAGGCGATGGCCGAGTACCTCCGCAAAAGCGGCGAGGACCGGCCGGAGATGACCGTCGAGGTCTTCTGGGACGGCAAGCTCCAGAAGGCGGTCGAGATCACGCCCAAGACGCTCTTCGGGTTCGACAACAAGTTCGTGCTCCGCGGCCTTGCGGTGACGGCGGGGCAGCACGAGGTCAAGCTCGTCAAGAAGGGGGCCGGCCCGCTCTATTACAACGGCTACCTGACCACCTTCACGCTGGAGGACCCGATCGCCCGGGCCGGCCTGGAGATCAAGGTCCAGCGCCGCTATTACCAGCTCGTCAAGGAGGACAAGACGCGGCAGGCGGCCGGCTCCCGCGGCCAGGTGGTCGACGAGAAGGTCGAGAAGTACCGCCGGGTCGAGTTGGAGAACCTCGCCACCTTGACCACCGGCGACCTCGTGGAGATCGAGCTGGAGATCGACAGCAAGAACGATTACGAGTACGTGGTCTTCGAGGACATGAAGCCCGCGGGTTTCGAGCCGGTGGACCAGCGGTCGGGCTACACGGGCAACGACCTGGGGGCCTACGTCGAGTACCGCGACAACCGCGTGGTGCTCTTCGCCCGGACCTTGGCCCGCGGCAAGCACAGCGTGGCCTATCGCATGCGGGCGGAGACCCCGGGCCGCTTCAGCGCGCTGCCGACCCGCGCCTGGGCGATGTACGCCCCCGAGCTCAAGGCCAACTCCGACGAGATCAAGCTCCAGGTGAAGGACTGACCCAAACAGTCTCTACATGGCCTCGGCGGCCTTCAGACCGGCAAAATGCGTCTGGGCGTCGGCCTTGGTCCATAGGCCGATCTTTCCGGCGTCCGGGAAGGTGTCGTCCCGAACGTCGAGGTGCCGCTTGTCGTCCAGGTAGCACTCGATGTGATTGCCCTGGTGGACGACCCGCAGCACGTGCCACTCCCCGGCGGGAATCTTCATGCCCGCCGACCCCAGTTGCGTCCGCTTCCCGGCGACGACCTTGTAGACCCGGTAGTTGTCTTCCAGCGGATTCATGCGGGCGAGGTAGTAGTTATCGGCGTCCTTGTATCGCCACACGAGCCCGCCGCCCTGGTCCAGCTTGCCCGCCACCGCCTTGAAGGCGACCGAGAGGGAGACGTTGGCGAATCGGGTCTGATCGGCGACGCACAGATTGAAGAGGCGGTTGGGCCCTTGGTCGGAGGTCTGGGCCAGGGCCTTCTTGCCGGCCGGCGCGGTGGCGTCCTCGACGACCTTCCACGCGCTGCCGGGCCCCTGGCCGGTCTTCGCGGCGGACCAGCCCCGGGGCAATTCGCCAACCGCCGCCCCGTCCAGCGACATGATAAACGGCGCGGCCGCGAGCGCGCTTAGCGGCATCGCGATCCAGCCGATCAGCGGTAGTAACACGAGCAGTGCGAGTCTTCTCATCTTATTCACCTTTCATTTCCGCCCATAAGATGCTCCTTACACCCGATTACTTGAACTCGCGGCTCCCTCCGTGTCAAGACCCGCGAAACAAGGCTTTTGCACGCCGGGCGTTGCGCCAACCATCTGCTTTGCGACTTTGCGCCTTTGCGTGATACCCCTCCCAGCCACCGCGCTGCCCTAAAGAGGGGCCATTTGCGAGGATATCGTTTCAAGATAGAGGGATTTCACGCAAAGGCGCCAAGGCGCAAAGGAATGCCTGAGTCGGGAATTCAGCGTCTGCTCTCCCCGTCAGAAGACTTTGTTCAGGTTTCCAATCACCCCGAGAACTGAGGAACACTGATGTCCGCCAATGTTCACTGATTGTTTCCATCAGCGTCGATAGGTGAAGATTAGTGTTCCCCCAATAACAGTAGTTTCCTCATCTTATTTCACCTTTCCTTCCGTTCGTGGCCGGCGATTTCGCTGCGTCGCCGTCCAGAATCCTCCATCCGAGGTCCTTGGCTTTCGCAAAATCCTTTTCCGCTTTTGCATTCTCACCGTTCCTCCTAAGGGCAAGTCCCCGGTTGCAATACGCCACCGCACACCGTGGGTCGAGGCGGATGGCCTCGGTATAGTCCGCGATCTGCCTGTCGCGATCGCCCTTGCCCCCGTAGGCCGAACCGCGGCCGACGTACGCCATGGCGTCGTTCGGGCTGAGGCGGATGGCCTCGGCATAGTCCGCGATCGCGCTGTCGTACTCACCCCTCCAGTCGTGCGCCGAACCGCGCCCGCAGTAGGCCGTGGCGTCTTTCGGGTTGAGGCGGATGGCCTCGGCGTAGTCCGCGATCGCGCTGTCGTACTCACCCCTCCAGTCGTGCGCCGAACCGCGCCCGCAGTAGGCCGTGGCGTTTTTCGGGTTGAGGTGGATGGCCTCGGTAAAGTCGGCAATCGCATTGTCGTACTCGCCCTTGTACTCATAGGCCACACCGCGGTCGTAGTACGCCGCGGCGAGTTTCGGGTCGAGGCGAATGACCTCGCTGAGGTCCGCTATCGCCTTGTCGTACTCGCCCTTGTTCCCGTAGGCCACGCCACGGCCGTAGTGCGCCCTCGCGTCTTTCGGCTCGAGACGCATGGCCTCAGTGAAGGCGGCAATGGCGGAATCGTAGTCGCGCTTCTCCATGCAGGAATTCCCCTTCCTGTAAGCCTCCCCGGCCCGCTCGGCGTCGCCGCCAGCGGCCGCCCGGGCGCTGGCGAGCAACGCGAGGACAAGGACAGGCCGGCTCAGCATCATTCGGCCCATAAGATGCTCCTTATGCCCTGTTTCCCCTCGCTCTCGGCAGCCTAATCCTGGACCAGCGAGGGGTTCTCCAGCAGGGCTTCGAGGCCCAGAGCGATCAATTGGGTCCGCGGCAACTGGAGCTTTCGCCCGAGCCGATCGGCACGGGTGAGCAGGCCCTTCTCGATGGAAACGGAAATGACCTGCACGCCCTTCCCAACCTTCGGACGCCCCGGCTTGCGGCGGGCCCGCTGCCAACGGGCCTTCTCCTCGGCAGTTAGCTCGCGGGAACGGTCGATCACCAATTCCCGGTCGAACTCCGCCGTCGCCTTCGCCAATTCGCGGGCGTTCATTTCCTGGTATCGCCTGCCCCCGGGGGGGCGCTGTTGTTTGCTGCTCATCGTTGCACCACTTGAACGTATACCTTCCTCCGTGTCAAGACCCGTAGCGCAAGTTTCCTCTACGACGGGCCTTGCGATGACCATCTCCTTTGCATCTTTGCGCCTTGGCGCCTTGGCGTGAGATCCCTCCCAGTCACCGCCTTCCCTTCACGACAGGCCATTTGCGAGGATATCGTTTCAAGATAGAGGGATTTCACGCAAAGGCGCAAGGCCGCCAAGGCGCAAAGGAATGCCTGAGTCGGGAATTCAGCGTCTGCTCTCCCCGTCAGAAGACTTTGTTCAGGTTTCCAATCACCCCGAGAACTGAGGAACACTGATGTCCGCTAATGTTCACTGATTGTTTTCATCAGCGTCGGTAAGTGAAGATTAGTGTTCCCCCAATAACAGTAGTTTCCTCATCTTATTTCATCTTTCTTTCCGTTCGTGCCCGGCGTTTTCGCTGCGTCGCCGTCCCAACTCGTCCAGCCGAGCTTCTTGGCTTGCGCAAAATCCTCTTCCGCTTTTGCACTCTCACCCTTCTTCCTAAGGGCAAGTCCCCGGTTGAAATACGCCCCCGCACATCGCGGGTCGAGTCGTATGGCCTCGGTATAGTCCGCTATCGCCTTTTCGTACCCGTGTTTGCTCTGGTATGCGCAACCACGGTTCAAGTACGCCGTGGCGTCTTTTGGGTTGAGGTGGATGGCCTCGGTGCAGTCCGCGACCTCCTTGTCGTACTCGCGCTTGCGCCCGTAGGCGAAACCGCGGGCGACGAACGCTGTGGCGTTGTGGGGGTCGAGGCGGATGGCCTCGGTGCAGTCTGCGATCTCCTTGTCGTACTCGCCCTTGTCCCCGTAGGCCCCACCGCGGCCGGCGTACGCCATGACGTTTTGGGGGTCGAGGCGGATCGCCTCGGTATCGTCCGCAATCTCCTTGTCGTACTCGCCCTTGCGCCCGTAGGCCACGCCACGGCCGACGTACGCCATAGCGAATCTCGGGTCGAGGCGTATGGCCTCGGTATAGTCCGCGATTGCCTTATCGTGATCGCCCTTGTTACCATGGGCCACGCCACGGCCGACGTACGCCATAGCGAATCTCGGGTCGAGGCGGATGGCCTCGGTATAGTCCGCAATGGCGTTGTCGTACTCACCCTTGTTCGCGTAGGCCACACCGCGACCACGGTACGCCTTGACGTTTTTCGGCTCTAGCCGCATTGCCTTTGTGAACTCGGTCACGGCGGAGTCGTAGTCCCGATTCTCAATGTATGAATTCCCTTTACTGAAGGCCTCCTCGGCCTGCTCGGCGTCGCCGCCGATGGCCGCCCGGGCGCTGGCGAGCAACACAAGAACAAGGGCAGGTCGGCTCAGCATCATTTGGCCCATAAGATCCTCCTTATGCCCAATTACTTGAACGCGCGGCTTCCTCCGTGTCAAGACCCGTGACAAAAGCTCTTCACCTGAGGGGCTTTGCGCCGACCACCTCCTTTGCATCTTTGCGCCTTGGCGTCTTTGCGTGAGATCCCTCCCAGTCACCGCCTTCCCTTCACGACAGGCCGTTTGCAAGGATGACGGTTCAGTACGGGGAGTATTTCACGCAAAGCCGCAAAGGCGCAAAGGAATACGAAATCAGTCCTTCGCCGTTGCCTGCGACTTCCGCCGCAGCTCGGCTACCACCTGCCGCACGTCGGCGGCAGGCAGGGCGTAGGTGACGACCCGGAGCGCCCGCGCGATATTGATCCCGACGACCCGGCCGTCGGTATCGACCAGAGGGCCGCCGCAGTCCCTGGGCCGCAGCGGCGTATCGTGCGGCAAGACGGCCGGGAAGTCGGCCCTCCGCTGGCTGAACGGCCCGCCGCCCCATTCATCTTCCGGTGCGATGGGCGGCAAGGGTTTCGCCAGCGTGGCAGAAACCTCGATGTCCTGGTCCTTGCGGTGGACGAGCAACCGGATGGTCTCTCGGGGCGCATGGCTGCCGACGGTCGAGACGATCTGGTCGGCCGATTTCATGGCGGCGCCGTCGATCTTGCGGATCTCGTCGCCGGCGAGGATTCCGGCCTTCGCCGCGGGGCTCTTCGGCGCGACGCTCTCGACGGCGACGCCCGACTCGCCCCCTCGCAGGCCGATGCCGAGCCATCCCTGGGGCCGGCCGGGACCCCTCGGGCCCGCAATCCGCCGCAGGTCCGTGCTCACCACGCCGAGGGCCACCGGCTCGTCGGCGGGCCCGCTCGTGGCGACGAGACTGCCGGGCGGCGGCGGACCGCCTTCCCGCCAGGTGACGGCCGGCAGGTTCGCCGCATCCACGTGGAGCAAGGCCAGGTCGTGGTCGCCGTCTTCGCCCACGATCTTCGCTTCCTTCTCTTTCCCGTCCTTGAAGCGGCAAGTGACCTTTCCGGCCAGCACGCTGGCCTTGGTGACGAGATAGCCGCTGGTGTCGACGACGGCGCCGAGGGCGACTTCCTCGCCGTCGGCGCGGATGCGGACGGTGGCGGCCGACGCCGCTCCCAGGACTTCCTGGAAAGCCGCTTTCACGGCGGGTTCGTTCTTTCCGTTGGCTCCGCCCCATCGCCCGCGGCCGGCGTCGTGCGGCCGGCCTCTCGGGGCCGGTTCATCGCCGGCCAGCACGCGCCCGCACGCCAGCAGCGTCCAACACGCAAGCAGGAGCATTGCAAAGCGGCGTCCGGCGGTCATCTGTCTTCTCCCGGTTCGCCACGGTCCAATGTGACCTGGAGTTTCAGGATCTCGGTCCCGCGGCGGACTTCGACTTCCACTTTGTCGCCCGGTTTGCGCTGCTGGACCAGGGGAGCCAGCGCTTCGAACTTGTGGACTTCCTTGCCGCCGAACTTCAGGACCACGTCGCCCGGCTTGACCCCGGCGTGCTCGGCCCCGCTGCCGGGAACGACGCTGGCGATGCGGGCGTCGCCGGCGCCCTCGGCGGCGGCGACTCCCAGCAGCGGCTTCGGATCGAGGCTGTTGAAGTCCTCGCCCTTGGCCAATCGGTCCCAGACGGCGGCGAAGCGGTCCAGCGGCACGTGGATGTTGAAGACGAGCGACTTGTCGCACATGGTGCCGATGGCCACGACTTTGCCGTCCAGATTGAACAGCGGGGCCCCCGAATCGCCGCCCATGATGGTGCAATCGGTGATGATTGCCGGCTTCTCGTTCCGCAAGACCCGCCCGATCCTCACCACCGGGGGCCTCCCGTGCTCGAAGGTCATGGGGTAGCCGAGCGTCAGGCACCACTCGCCCGGCTTCAGATCGCCGGAACTGGCCATCCGGGCATGAGGCCATGGGCCCGGATCGGTGATCTTGGCCATGCCGGCGTCGGCGCCGTGATCGTTGCCGAGGGTGACGGCCCTGGCCTGCCGCCCATCGGGGAAGAGGACGGTAACCCGCCGGCCGGCCCGCTCGTCGACGTGGGCCACGGTGAGCACGTAGCCGTCGTCGCTGATGACGACCCCGCTCCCGCCGGAAATGGATACCACGCTGGGCGAAACCTGCGAGACCGTCTTCTGGGCTCGTTGCTCCAACGCCTTCAGGTCCGCAATGTGTCTTGGCGTGCCGGCGGCGTCGGCGGTTGCCCCCCCGGGGGCGGCCCTGCCCGGGAACTCCGCGGCTTTGATCGCACCGGCCGCGGCAAGGAAACTTGCCGCGGCAAGGAAACTTGCCGCGGCAAAGAGCACGCCCCAAAACGGTAGGGTGGGACGACGGGCACCGACGCGAAGCGTTGGTGCCCGTCGACCCACCCTACATATACTTCGCCGAGTCACAACCTCGCCCATGCCGTATTCTCTCTGCAAGATAGCAGGCCGTCAGCCGCGGCACATCCGCGACAATACATTGTATCTCATGGACGGCCGTAGTGAATACGGCAACAGCGGCCGGGGCGATTACTTCTTTTCCGGCCGGCTCGATTTCTCGACCATGGCCTTCAACTGCTCGACCTGGCGGCGCAGCTCCTGCACCTGATTGCGGAGTTCCTGGATGTTCGATGCCTCGTCGGCGAGTTCATGCTGGCGTTTGACCGTATCGCGCATGCGGGTCTTGGCGGCCTTCTCGGCCGCTTGCAATGCCTCCTGCTGCCGGCTGCTCGCCTTCTGCGATTCCTGGCCGGCAGCGCCTTCCTTGCCTTCGGCCTCCTCCTCGATGATCACCTGAATCCCGCCGCCGGGAAGCTGGGTTACTTTGACGCCCGGCTGAGCGGGCTTGCCCGGCTCGGCCCGCTGGAGCAAATCACCCAGGTTGTACACCACGGCTTCGGCCGGGCGCGCGGCCGGCTTGACCGTGATCTTTTGCGTCTTGCCGTCGCGGAGCACTTCGAGGGCCACGTTGGTCTCTTTCGCCTTCTGGACCGCCTCGATCAGGTCGGCCGGGTTCTTCAGCGGCTTGTCGCCCGCCTTGACCAGCACGTCGTGCGGCTTCAGCCCGCCCTTGGCCGCGGGGCTATCGGGCATGACGTGCTCGATCACCAGCCCTTGCTCGCGCGGCTCAACATACAACCCCAGCCAGTACCCCTGGGTACCAGCCTCTTTCCCCTCCGACAGTACGATGGCCGGTCGCTTCCGGGGGCTCTCGCCCGGCTTCGCCTCGGTGATTTCGAGCTTGAATTGTCCCGGGCCGACTTGCCACACGTTCGCCCCGACGGACTTCTTCTCTGGGGCGGGGCACTTGGCGGGGGCCGCCTCGGACTTGGGGCAAGGGGCCTTCGCCCCGCCGCCGGCCGGAGCCGCCGGGCCGAAAACGCCTGCGCCGCCCGGTTGGCCAAAGAACGCCCGGGACTTCTTCATCGCCTCTTTCTGCTCAGGCGTCAGCAGCCCGTTGACCTGCTCCGCGAGCTTCTGGTTGGCCTCCCAATCCCAGGGCTTGCGATCGCGGTCCTTGGCGAACTTCTCGGCCAGGTCCTCCAACTGTTTCAACTGGTCCTTGGTGAGATTGGCCTGCAAAAACGCGGCCTTGACGTAGCTCATCGCCCGCTGCTTGGCGATGGCCGTCTCTTGTTCGGGCGTCAGGACCTGCTGGAAAGCCTTGTACCAATCGCCCGAGGCGGTCTCGCGGTTCTTCACCACGTCGCCCCAGGCCGCCCGCAGCTTCTTCATCTGCTCGTCGCTGAGCTGAACGCCGGCCGTCATGGCCTTCACCGCGGCCGTGAACTGGTGTTCCTGCTGCTTGGCCCTCTGCTCGGGCGTGAGGATATTCAGCAACTCGTCGTTCGACTTTCTCATCGCCTCGTACATGGGCGCGTACAGCTCCTGGTAGGCTTTCTGGGCCTTGGCAATCGCCTCCTGGTCCTTGCTCTTGAAGGCCTCCGTCAAGGCGGCGGATGCCGCCTTCACTTTCTCGGCGTTCTTTGCCGGGAAGTCGCTCATCGCCTTGTCGCGCGCGGCGAATACCTCCCTAATGGCTTTCTTCT
>JBEKCP010000222.1:0-11471 GCA_050014815.1 Thermoguttaceae bacterium
GCAGTAATAACGGCAATAGGCTCAAAAGCGTAGTCATCGAGTACCTCAATTACCGTCTTCGGCAGAACGGCCGAAACGGCTTCACTCAAATCTACCTAAGGGCCGGCCGACTGTCAAGGGCCGATCTTCCCGACTTGGCGGAGACAGGCGAGGACCTGGTCGGCCAGGGCCTCGGGCCCATGGGCGGCGGCGTCGAGGACCAGCTCCGCCTTAAGTGGGGGTTCGTAGGGGTCGTCGATGCCGGTGAAGCCCTTGAGCTCGCCCGCCCGGGCCTTTTTGTAAAGCCCCTTTGGATCGCGGGCTTCGCATACCGCGATGGGCGCATCGACAAAGATTTCGATGAAATCTCCCGGTGGAAGCGTAGCGCGGACCCGGTCCCGGTCCACCCGATAGGGGCTGATAAAGGCCGTGATTGCCACGATGCCGGCGTCGCAGAACAGTTTGGCGACGGCCCCGATGCGGCGGATGTTTTCCTCGCGGTCCTGGGCCGAGAAGCCCAGTCCGAACCGCTTGGCGAACTCCTCGCTGTGCCGCTCTTTGAGCATGGCGGGGGAGGCGTTCAGCCCGTGGCGGACATTATCGCCGTCGAGGACAAAACTGTGAATGCCGGCCGAGTGCAGCTTGTGGTCGACCAGGTTGGCGACCGTGCTCTTGCCGCAGGCGCTCAGCCCGGTGAACCAGACGATGCACCCGCCGTGGCCGTGGCGTTTTTCCCGCTGGTCCCGCGGAACCGCGTGCTCATGCCAGTGGACCTCGACCTGTGATTTGTCCGACATATAGAGAATCTCCCTCTGTGTTTGGGGTTCGTATGCGGGGACCACGCATAATACGCAAAGTTTGCGGATTGTGCAACTCCTGTGTAGGGTGGGACGTCGGTGCCCGTCGACCCACCCTACAGAGACGCGGCTCGGCTGGTCGGGGGATTCGGCATGCGATATAATGGCGCGCTCGCTTGGCGAGCCCTGGAGCAAGGAGCGGCAGGCAGCTATGGGTCAGATCGAAGCGGTCCGGGATAGCGAGGTTGAACCCGTGTCTTCTTATGGCCTTACGGCCGAAACGCTCTACGAGAAGTGTATCGCCCTGGCGCGAAACGTCTGGTGGAGTTGGAATCCCGAAACGATCAATCTCTTCCGGGACCTCGATCCGATCCGCTGGCGACAGTTGGACCACAACCCCATCGCCCTGCTGAGCGAGTTCACTCCGGAGCGGCTGGACATGCGGGCGGGCGAGCTGGTCCTTTACAGCCGCATCAGCCAGGCGTACCGCCGGCTGAAGGAGTACATGGCGGAGATCCCCGCCTGGGGCCGCACGCACGCCGGGGTGCTGGGCTCCCGGCCGGTCGCCTATTTCTCGTTGGAATTCGGGGTCCACGAGTCGATCCCCATTTACTCGGGCGGTCTGGGGGTCCTTTCGGGCGACCACATCAAGAGCGCCAGCGCCTTGGGCGTCCCGCTGGTGGCCTGCGGCCTGTTCTACGACCAGGGCTATTTCAAGCAGCACCTGGACATGGACGGCTACCAGGGCGAGGAGTATCTCGACACGAAGGTCGAGAACCTGCCGATGGAGCCCGCCCGGGACTCCGAAGGCAAGCCGATCACGGTGCAGATCGAGACCCGCACGGGGAAGCTCCTGGCGAAGGTGTGGCTGATGCGGGTCGGGCGGGTCCGGCTGCTCTTGCTGGACTGCGACGTCCCCAGCAACAGCCCGGAGGACCGCGAGTTGACCGCCCGGCTCTACGGCGGCGACAACCGCACGAGGATCCGGCAGGAGCTGGTGGCGGGGGTGGGCGGCATTCGGGCGCTGGGCGCCATGGGCATCACGCCCGGCGTCTATCACCTCAACGAGGGCCACAGCGCCTTCGCCACGATCGAGGCCATCCGCCAGCGGATGAAGGACGAAGGCACCAGCTTCGAGGTCGCCTTGCGCGAGGTGACCCACCGCACCGTCTTCACCACGCACACGCCCGTCCCCGCCGGCCACGACCGCTTCGACCGCCACCTGATCGAAGAGCACCTCGGGCCGCTGCGGGACGACCTGGGGATCTCGTTCGAGCAACTGATGGGCCTGGGCCGCGTCGAGCCGCAGAACGAGCACGAGCCCTTCTGCATGACCGTGCTGGGGCTGAAGCTCTCGCGGCGGGCCAACGCCGTGAGCAACCTGCACGGGCACGTCACCCGGCGGATGTGGGCCCACCTCTGGCCCTGGCGGGCCGAGGAGGAGATCCCCATCGGGCACATCACCAACGGCGTCCACATACCCACCTGGCTCGCCTACCAGATGATGCAGCTCTACGACCGCAATTTCCAGCCCGGCTGGATGGCCAACCTCAGCGACCCGGAAATCTGGCAGGGCATCTACGCGGTCGATCCGGGCGAGTTGTGGGAGACGCACTACGCCTTGAAGAACTTGCTCTTGGCGTTCGTGCGTCGCCGGGTCAGCCGGCAGTGCCGCCGCCGCGGCGAGAGCGACGAGGTGGTCGAGGCCGCCCGAAATATCCTCGATCCCAACGTGCTCACCATCGGCTTCGCCCGGCGGTTCGCCACGTACAAGCGGGCCGACCTGATCCTCTGCAACGCCGATCGCCTGGCGGCAATGGTCAACAATCCGGAGAAACCGGTCCAGATCATCTTCGCCGGCAAGGCGCATCCGGCCGACGAGCCCGGCAAGCAACTGATCAAGCGGATCGCCAACCTGCGGTTCGACCCGCGGTTCGCCGGCCGCATCGTCTTCATCGAGGACTACGACATCAACGTCTGCCGGCACCTGATCCAGGGCGTCGACGTCTGGCTGAACAACCCGCGGCGGCCGCTGGAGGCCTCCGGCACCAGCGGCCAGAAGGCCGTGTTGAACGGGGCGCTGAACCTCTCGATCCTCGACGGCTGGTGGGCCGAGGCCTACGACGGCACCAACGGGTTCGCCATCGGCAAGGGCGCGCAGCACGTGGACGACCGGATCACCGATTCCCGCGACGCCGCCGATCTGTCGCGCGTCCTGACCGAAGAGGTCGTCCCGCTCTTCTACGACCGCGACATCGACGGCCTGCCGAGGCATTGGATCCGCCGCATGATGAACTCGATCAGCACGCTCGGCTGGCGGTTCAGCGCCGACCGGATGGTGGCGGACTACGTCAAGCAGTGCTACCTGCCGGCCTCCGGCGGCGTCAGTTGCGACATGTCGCTGCGGTGATTCGATTTTGGATTTTAGATTTTGGATTTTGGATTGGGCTGCAATCCAAAATCCAAAATCGGCAATCCAAAATCCCCCTTGGCCCCGTCCGGCGCCTGGAGCCCCAGAAACTCCAGCCCCGTTGCGGCGGCCGCGGTGATCGGCACGGGTCGATCAATCGTCCGGCCGGGTCTTGCGCCGGGCCCGATCGCCAGCATCCATACGCGGCGGCAGCCCTCGTCGGCCCCGACGTTCTTGTAGAAATCGCTATGATGGAGGAAGCCGCACCCAGGGGGTACCCGGCCGGGCCGCGCCAACTCCCGCCCATGGTCCGGCAGGATGAGCATCAGGGTACGGCCGCGGTAGTCGGGCAGTTCTTCGGCCGCTCGCCACAACCGCCATGTGAGCTCATCGGTCCGCCGAATCGCCTCGACGTACCGCGACCACGAGCCGTAATGGGCACAGTCGATCTCGCCCAGCGCGATGCACATCACGCCGGGCGAGAACTCCCGCATGCAGCCCAGCGCGCACTCGGTCAGGAAGGCGTCGTGGCTGGTGGTGCCCTCGGTCTGCGAGCGCCACGCCCGGTACCGGGCGTCGAACCACTCGCTGGCCCGGGGGCTGCGGAGTCCGGAGGCATCGACGCGGCTGGCGGAGCGTGCCAGCCGGGCGCACTCGGCGGCGGCGGCCAGTTCCGCCTCGGGTGACCCGGCGGCCGCCGCGGCCTGCATCCGCCGGGCCATTTCCTCGCCGGTCGTCCGGGGGATCGTCGGCGGCTGGACCACGTTGGCGGCAAATGGCTCGCCGTAACCCGCCGCACTGCTGTGGCCGACCTGGGCCAGTATCGAGGCGTAGACAAACGCCCATGCCGCCGTGTCGGGCAGTTTGTACGCGCGGCGGTAGATCTCGAAGACGGTCGGGTGCTTGACCGGCCGGGTCCAATCCAGATCGTCCCACTCCCAGTGGCCCGTCACGATCGAGCCGACCGAATTCGGATGGACCACGCGGCCCTCGACCCGCATGTTGGTCAGGAGCGTGCCCCGCGGGACCATTTCTTTCCAGAGCCGCGGGATATGGCGGTGCTCGGGGTCGCCGATGGTCTCGCTGGTGCGGGCGCCGCCGCCGAAGACGACGATAATGAGCTTCCGCCCGTCCGCCGGCTCGGCGGCCGCCGCGTGCCACTGCTTCGCAGAAGCAGTATAGCCAGCGACGCCCGCGGCGATCCGCAGGAACGTCCGCCGGCTGAGGGACGAATCTCGCGGGTAATACTTCAGCATAACTTTAGGTCCAGGTCGCGAGACGCAGGATGCCTTTTCTCTAGCCCAGACGTTCACGTCTGGGGCGAAGAAGCGAACAATCACCCTCACGGTTTTCCGTAAGCCCCCTTGAGGGGCCGGCCCCTGAAGGGGCCCGGAAGGAAAAGGGACTATTACTATCGCCCTCCTTCCCACAGGCGTAAACGCCTGGGCTAGAGAAAAAGTACGCCATCGTCACGGTGGTAAGAGATTAAGGTCACCTGGAGCGGCCGGCTGCGGAGCGCCACCCTGGGTTTCCGCCCGGACCACCTCGTTCCAACCCCAACGGGGTTGCGGAGGTCTCTATGGAACCCCATTCGGGGTTCAACGGATCTCTACCGCATCCGCAACCCAGGGTAGCCGCTGCGCGGCAACCCTGGGCTCTGATATGGAACCGCTTCGCGGTTCGCTCGACAGTTTCTTGCAGAGGTTACGGTCGAACTCCCAACTTCTCTTCTTCCTCTTCCTGGATAATGATCCGAGGGGTAACCATTGGCGACGTTGCCGGCTTCGACGCGGCTGCCGGGGCCGGAGACGGCGCGGGGGCCGGCGTCGGCTTGGCCGGCGGGAACATCGCGTCCCACGCCGCCTTGTCCACGCCGACGAAGAGCTCGCCCCGCTTCTCCTCGGGAGCATTCAGCGTGGCCTCGTAGACGTGCGACAAGGGGCGCCGTAGAACGGAATTCCCGCCGCCCCGCTCTTCCTCTGCCGCCGGCGCCTCCCCCGTTCTTCTCAGCGCGACCGAAGAGCGGCAGATCATGCCTTTCGGCGCGGCGATCTTCACGTGGATCGGCCCGAAATCCTTCCACAGCGTCGCCGGGTGCAGCACGTAGGCCAACTGGTAGCTGCCCGTGCCCCGCGTGTCGGCATACGCATACTGCTTGTATTCGACGGCGACCGTGCGGGTGGCGTGGGCCGGAAACTTCACCTGGTAGTAGAGCAGATTCATCGGCGCGAACGTGAACGTAACCGGCAGATTCTTCAGAATCGCCTCGCAGGACGCTTTCTCCGCCGGACCGAGCCTCTTGTCGGGATCGAGATAGTCAATGCGGGCGTAAACGGTCGGATCGGCCGTCAGACGACGGTCGCGGTCGTCGAAGCGTGCTCTGCCCGACGCAGGCGGCGACAGGCTCAATTCGCGCGGGCGAACCTGGCCGGTCACAAGATCGAGCGACCGCTCGCGGACGTCGCCGCCCCAGGCCGCAAACGTCGCTTCATAGGTGCTTCCCGCCTTGCCGCCGAATCGCGAGGCGAGGTGGGCCAGCAGTTGCGTAGCCTTCTGCTCGCCAATGGCCCCCAATGCCCAGAGGTTCGCCCCCTTCAACTGCTCAAACGCCCTTGCGTTCCAGACCCGATCGTCCCAACGGTCTGGTGGATAGGACCAGTCCACCGCGCCGATGTCCAGGCTGGCGTACCCGACCATTAGGGCCGCGTCGCGCGCGTTCCATCCGAGCCGGCCCGTCAGGTAGCTCCGCAGGGCGTCGCAGGCCGGTAGATAGGCGGCCGTCGGCCGCCGCTCGGCCCAGCCCGAGGGTTCCGAGCCATCAACCAAGTCGTCCTCGCCGCCGTTGGGACGTGCGGTCTGTTTTGACCCCGCCGCTGGCTCTGGCTCCAGCAGGACCCACGCCCCGCGAACCGGCGTCACCAGCCGAGTAAGCTCGGGATCCTGTGCGATGGCCTTTTCGATCACCTGCCGGGCGCTTTGCCGGATCATCCCGTAAATGCCCGAGTTCGTGATCAACATAGGCGCGACGGACTTCTTGTCCACCATCACGTCGACCTCGGCATGGTTACTCATGCCGGAGATCAGGTAGATGCCGCGGAGGATCGGGAACCCGAAATCGACGTGGACCTCCTGGTCGGTGGGATTCTCGATCGTGTAAACGGCCGATACGCCGACCAGCGGCGGTTCCCCGGCCCCGCCCCGCTCCGCCGTGCCGAAGTGGATGTCCAGGTCCTCGTTGACGACCCGCAAGCGGGTCTCTTGCGTGGGTTTGAGCGAGGGGTCGAGCCGGGCCAGCACGCCCTTGGCGGCCGGGTCGCCGCCGGGGTACTTCACTACGAACGGCCCTCCGTTGCCCAGCGCCCGCGGCGGGAATACCGCCCACGCCGCCGCCAGGGCCGCAAGGAAGAAAATGGAAACCGCCGCCCGCCAGACCCCCTTGGCTCTCATCGCCGTGCTCCTTTCGGATCGGATGGAAAAACGCCTGTTCCGGACGCCGCGAAGCCGCAAGCGGCAGCCGCTATTATAGCGTGAAGGAAGGCGGGGGGGACAGGGAGACAAGGAGACAAGGAGACAAGGAGACAGGGAGACAAGGAGACAGGGAGACAGGGAGACAGGCAGAAGGGGAGGCGGCAAAACACTCCTTGTCTCCCCCTCTCCTTGTCTCCTTGTCTCGTTTCTCTTCCGCCCGCCGCCTTCATCAGGTAAACTGAGCGTTTTCCCCACAGGAACCCGGCGCCACCATGCGAATCCTCGTGATCCTCGGGCATCAGCGGCCCGGTAGTTTCTGCCACGCCATCGCGGCGGCGGCCGTGGAGCAATTGCGGGCAATGGGCCACCAGGTCGTCTACCACGACCTGTACGAGGAGCGGTTCGACCCGATCCTCCGCGAGAGCGAAATCCCCAAAGACGCCCCGCTGGACCCGATCCTTAAGCAGCACTGCCGCGAGGTGATCGAGGCGGACGGCTACATCGTGGTACATCCGAACTGGTGGGGCCAGCCGCCGGCCGTGCTCAAGGGCTGGATCGACCGCGTCTTGCGACAGGGCCTCGTCTACGAGTTCACCGCCGAAGGGGTTTTGGGGAAGCTCAAGGGCCGGCGGGCCGTCGTCTTCAGTACGTCGAACACGCCGCGGGAGGACGAGTTAAGGCTGTTCGGCGACCCGCTGGAGAACCTCTGGAAGGCGTGCATTTTCGGGTTTTGCGGGGTCGAGGACTTTTCGCGCCGGAACTTCGAGTCGATCATTTTGAGCACGCCCGACCAGCGGGCGGCGTGGCTCGAAGAGGTCCGCCGGATCGCTCAAGAGCGGTTCAGCGATGCGAAGCCGCAAGCGGCTGGGTAAGAAACGGCGGGCAAGCCCGCCCGCTAAACTCTAATCCCCAATCCCTATATCCCTAATCCCTAATCCCTTTCCCGGTGCCCAGGCCGGGCAGCCAGGTACAGAGGTAATACGCCCGGGGCGTGGTCATCTCGAGCAGGGTTTTCAGGTCCGGCGCCGAGGCGGCCCGGCCGTCGCCGCCGGAAAAGAGCGCGGCCAGTCCCGTCTCCCGCTTGTACTTGACCACCTTGACGTTGTCCTCGTCCAGGTGGGCCAGCGAGATCGCCCGATCGACCGCGTCCTCGATGAAGCCGATCTTGTCGACCAGGCCGCTGGTCTGGGCCTGCTCGGCGCTGTAGATCCGGCCGGTGGCGAGGTCGTCCAAGGCCGCCGGATCCTTCTGGAACCGGCTGCGGCCCTCGCGAACCACTTCCTTGAACCGGCCGAAGCTCTGGTCGATCAGCTCCTGGAAGATCTTCTTCTCCTCTTCCGTCATGGGCTTGGTCATGCTGCCCATGGTCTTGAGCGGGTTGCTGGCCACGGAGTCGTCGGCCACTCCGTACTTCTCCATCAGGCCGACGACGTTGTAGTGCGGGATGATCACGCCGATGGAGCCGGTGAAGGTGGTGGGCTCGGCGAAGATGGCGTCGGACTGGTGGCCGACGGCCATCGCCGCATAGTACCCGCCGCTGGCCGCGATCCCGCCCATGCTCACGACGATCGGCAGCTTTTGGCCGCCGTGGTTGTCGCGGAGGTGGACCAGGTGGTGGTAGAGGTAGTCGCTGCCGCTCATGCTCCCGCCGGGGGAATCGATCCGCAGCACGACGGCCTTGACGTTGGGGTCCTTCATGACATGATCGATCTCGCGCTTGACGAATCCGTCCTCGGCCTCCAGGATGACCCCTTCAATCGAGATGATGGCGACCTTGTCCTGGGCGTGCTCCTTGTGGGAGAAGAATTTCTCCTGCACCCGGCGGTCCGACTCCAGCGAACCGAGTCCCAGCCCGGCCAGCGGCGCCAGGACGAAATTCAGCACCAACGAGCCCGCCAGCACCAGGAGGACCAGGACGAGCAGGAGCCGGCCGAAGAACGACCGCCGCGGGCGTGGGGGCGGCGGCTCGCGAACGAGCACTGCTGTAACCGGGGGCGGCGGGGGGAAACTCCCCTCGTACTGGGGGATCGTGGACATAGAGGCTCCTTCGTGATTAGGCCGGGGCGACTGGTTCATCATTGTATCCGGCGGCGGCGGCCGGGCAACGGGTGCCGGCATGTAGTCGGCACACGGGTGGCATGTAGCCGGCACACTCCGTGTGCCGGAGTGGCGCGTTGCCCCCGATGGCCCTCTCGGGGTAAGCTAGTGGCCGTCAAGTAACGGAAGGAGGACCGCGTGTTCGTCGCCGCCACAAGCCGATGTTTCGCCGACCTGCCCCTGGATTCCGCCATGCAGCGGCTGGTGGACTTGGAATACACGTGCGTCGAAATCGTCGTCCACGAGTCGGGGGGGCACCTGAAGCCGTCGGAGGTTGCCAGCGACGTCGAGACGGCAGTCCGGGCGTGCCGCCACACCCATCGCCTGACGCCGGTCGCCGTCAGCGTCGATATCGACCTGCCTGACAGCGACCCCCGGTATTACCAACAGTTCGCCGCTTGCTGCAAGCTGGCGCAGGCCGTCAAGGTGGTTACGATTACGGTCCGGGCGGCGGAGTTGGGGACCCCCTTCAACGCCGAGGTCGAGCGGCTGCGTCGCCTGGCGGCGACCGCCTCGCTGGCGGGCGTGCGGGTCGGCCTGTTGACCGAGGTCGGCCGCATGACGCAGAACCCCGATACGGCCGTCGTGCTCTGCGACAGCGTCAAGCAGTTGGGCATCACGCTCGACCCGAGCCACTACGTCTACGGCTCCCCGCGCAGCCCGAGCTTCGAGCAGGTCCTCAAGTACGTCTACCATGTCCGCCTGCGGGACACCACCAAGGACCAGCTCCAGGTCCGCGTGGGACAGGGCGTCATCGAGTACGGAAAACTCATCGCCCAGTTGAGCCGCTTTCACTACGATCGGGCGCTGTGCGTGGACATCAGTGCCATGCCCGAGGTGGACCAGGCGGCCGAGCTGCGGAAGATGCGGCTGCTGCTGGAAAGCCTGCTGTAGGAAGGGATTAGGGATTAGGGATTAGGGATTAGAAAGCCGCTTGCGGCTTTGCACCTCCTTGATCCTTCACCTTTTCTCCATGGGCACGTAGTCGGCCTGGTTGGGGCCGATGTAGACCTGCCGCGGGCGAATGATCTTGGCCGTCGGGTCGTCGTGCTGTTCCTTCCACTGGGCGATCCAGCCGGGCAGCCTGCCGATGGCGAAGCAAACGGTGAACATGTTGGTCGGGATGCCCAGGGCGCGGAGAATGATGCCGCTGTAGAAGTCGACGTTAGGGTAGAGCTTCCGCTCGACGAAATAGGAGTCGGCCAGCGCCAGTTCTTCGAGTTTCCGCGCGATGTCCAGGAGCGGGTCGCTCCGCCGGATCTGCGACAGGACGCGGTCGCACGCCTCCTTGAGGATCTTGGCCCGCGGATCGTAGTTCTTGTAGATCCGGTGGCCGAAGCCGTAGAGGCGGAAGGGGTCGGCCTTGTCCTTGGCCAGCTCGATGCACTTCTCGGGGGACACGCCGCCCTGGTGGATCCGCTGGAGCATTTCGAGGACCTCGATGTTGGCCCCGCCGTGCAGCGGC
The DNA here is from genome assembly GCA_050014815.1 of Thermoguttaceae bacterium. Classification (GTDB taxonomy): domain Bacteria; phylum Planctomycetota; class Planctomycetia; order Pirellulales; family Thermoguttaceae; genus JBEKCP01. The sequence continues at coordinate 10,217 of JBEKCP010000222.1, forward strand.
CCCCACAGGGCGCAGACCGCCGCCGCGCAGGAGGCGAAGAGGTTGGCCCGGGCCGACCCGACCACCCGCGCCGTCGAGGTGCTGCAATTCTGCTCGTGGTCCCCGTGCAGGATGAAGACCAGGTTCAGCGCGTCCTCGATCTCCGGCGTCACGAAATACTGCTGGTACGGGATCGAGAACATCATGTGCAGAAAGTTCGCGCAGTACCGCAGCTTCGGATCGGGATAGATGAACGGCAGCCCCAACGACCGCCGGTACGAGTAGGCCGCGATCGTGCGGACCTTGCTGATCAACCGGGCCGCGGCCACCTCGAACGATTCCTGGTCCTCCAGCGTGAGAAACTGGGGGTGGAAGCAGGCCAGGTTGCTCAACGTGGCCGACAGGATGGCCATCGGAGGCGCGTCGGGCGGAATGTGGTCGAACTGGTGCTTCAACCCCTCGTGCAAAAGCTCGTTGGCCGTCAGCCGGTTGCTGAACTGCCCCAGCTCCGTGGCGGTGGGCAGGCGGCCGAAGATCAACAGCCACGCCGCCTCGACAAAATTGGGGTGATCGGTGAACTGCTCGATCGGAATCCCCCGATAGCGGAGGATGCCCTTGTCGCCGTCGATAAACGTGATGGCGCTCTTGCAGACCGCGGTGTTGCCCAGCGAGGGATCGTAGGTCACAAACCCCGTCTGGTCCCGCAGTCGGGTGATGTCGATGGCCTGTTCCCCCTCCGTTCCGACCAGGACGGGAAGCTCGATCTGCTGATTACCGAAGCGCAAGACGGCCTTTTCTGGCATGGCAACCTCCGAAAAAACGGGCGAATGACTCCCTTGATGATACGTCAGCCCGTCGCAAAATCAATGGGGGTCGGAACTTGACATCATGTGGCCGGCACACTCCGTGTGCCGGATAGCCGGAGTGTGCGGACTACATGGGGGGGAATCTTCGCACGCGCCCGCGGCGTGCCACTGCTTCGCGGAAGCGGTGCGATGTGGTAAAATACCGGCTTCGACGCCCAAGGCCGAGCTTGCCATGGAATGCCAAAAACCCCAGACCCTGAAGAACTGCACGTGTACTTACGATCCCTGCTCCCGCAAGGGGGTGTGCTGTGACTGCATCCGCTACCACCTCCGGTCGCGGCAGTTGCCCGGCTGTTGCTTCCCGGCGCATGCCGAGGCGACTTTCGACCGATCGTTCGAGCATTTCGCCCGATTGGTAGAAGGCGGCAAGGTCTGAAGGGACGCCGGTTGAGCACGTTTAGCGGGCGGGC
>JBEKCP010000223.1:0-8793 GCA_050014815.1 Thermoguttaceae bacterium
CTGGAGGTGCTCGACGAGCGGATGCGCGAGCAAGGGCTCGAACCCGCGAACTACTGGTGGTACCGCGACCTGCGGCGCTACGGGACGGTGCCGCACTCGGGCTTCGGGCTGGGGGTGGAGCGGGTGCTGTTGTTCATCACCGGCATGGCCAACATCCGCGACGTAATCCCCTTCCCGCGCACGCCGGGCAGCGCGGACTTCTAAGGGGCTCTAACAAAACGCCGGCCCCCTCACCCCCTGCCCCTCTCCCGCAAGGGGAGAGGGGAGTAATTGTTGGACGGCCGGCTACTCCAGCAGCAGGTCGTCCAGGTCCGGCGCGGTGCCGAAGCTGGTGAGGGCCTCGGAGTAGCGGTAGTAGACCTCCAGGCACAGGGCGCCCAGGGCGGTGCAATAGGGGCGGCCGCCCGGGCTACAGCGGACGTCGCCCAGCGGGTCCCACGAGCCGGCCTTGTCGCCCTCGCGGCTCTGGTTGTCCAACAGCACGTCGCGGATCTTGTTGTTCCACCAGATGCGGTGGGACCCGCCCATGTTGTACATGGCGTAGGTCGCGTAGTACCAGTAGTAGAAGTCCTTCTGGTTCCACAACGGCGGCGAGGTCTTGACGTTCGCGGCCCCCTTGACCAGGAGGTGGTTGCGGGGGCTCAAGCCGTTGAACTCGCGGATCATCATGGCGGCGCCGGTCAAGGCGGGCCGGCCGCCGGAGTGCGAGCTGCCGGCGTTGTAGCTCTGGTTCCCGTCGAACATGTAGCCGACGTAGCCGTTGGTGTCTTTGCTGCCGCCCTTGTCGGTGACCGAATCGACGAAGGCGAGGGCCTGGTTGAAGATGGTTTCGTCGGTCTTCAGTCCGGCGAGCTTGGCCGTTTTCAGGGCCTGGACGAACCAGGCGGTGACCGACATGTCGCTGGCGGGCGGCTTGGGCTCGTAGCGCCAGCCGCCGTCGGCGGCGACGGCCTTTTCGCTGAAGTTGAGGGCTTTCTGGGCGGCGGCCCCGATCCGCTCGTCGCGGGCGCGGCCGTAGGCCTCGGCCAGGGTGATCGTGCAGATGGCGTGGGTGTAGAGGTTCGTGCCCGCGTCGGTGATGTGCCCGTCCTCCTTCTGGTGGCGCATGATGGCCTCCAGGCCCTTGAGGACGGTGCGGGAGTAGTCGCCCTTGCGGACCGTGTGTCCGCCGCTCATCAGGGCCAGGACGGCCAGCCCGGTCGAGCCGAGGCTGCCGCCCGCGCCGCCTTCGAACTTGGCGGAGTCCCACATGCCGTCGGGCTCCTGGTGGAGGGCGAGCCAGTGGAGGGCGTTGTCGACGGCGCTCTTGGCCCGCAGGCCGCCGGACCGCCCCATCGAGCGGAAGATGTCGCCGGTGCCGAAGAGGTTGATGTTGGCGGGGCCGAGCTTGCCGAAGGAGGGTGCGTCCTGGTCGCCGAAGGCCTCGGGCAGGCGGCGCATCGCGCGGCCCGGCCGCGGACCCACGTTGAAGGTGTAGGTGCCGACCTTGTCGGGCGGCGGGGGCGTGTCGTACTTGAACAACTCGGCGGCGGCCCGCGTGTCGGCCGCGATGATCGGTATCGCGTACTCCGCCCGGTCCGTGGTGAAGGTGATGGTTTCCGGGTTGTCGTCGACGACGGCGTCGCTCCGTGCCGCCCCCGGCTGGAAGTCCTTCACGTCGATCTTGAACTCCTTGATGTCGGAGGCCGACATGGTGCCCGGATTGCGGACCTCGATCACCTCGGTATAGACCGGCGTGTCGTTGGGGACGCGGGTGATGTGGATGTCGGGCCGTTCCTCGGCGACGGCGACGTCGAGCGTCTCGGGGTCGGCCACGCGGAGGAAATCGCGGGCCGGGTTGGGGACCTTGATCTCCTCGGCGTTGGGCTCGGCCATGGAGAATTCGAAGTCGCGGAGTTCGGCCCGGCGGGCCGTGTCGGCCGTCTTGATCCGCCAGATGAAGGCGAGCGAGAAGATCAGCGCCGCCACGAGCAGGCCGACGGCCATCGACTTGCCGTCGAAGATGCGGTCTTCGACCGGCTTCGTCCGCGCGGGCCGCTCTGCGGCCTCAAGATCGGAAACGGGTATCGACTGCTGGCTCATGTAGGGCTCCTTCGGACACGCTGTTCAGAAGGGGACAGTCCCGTTTTCGTCGAACGAAAACCGGGACAGTCCCCAGGCTATTCACTTCCACACGCTGTTCACAAGGGGACAGTCCCGTTTTCGTCGAACGAGAACTGGGACAGTCCCCAGGACACGCTGTTCATAAGGGGACAGTCCCGTTTTCGTCGGACGAAAACTGGGACAGTCCCCAGGCTATTCACTTCCAAGTCCTTACGTTCCTTCGCGGACCGCCACCGAGGCGTAGACCTTCGTGATCCCCGCCTCGCCGCAGCGGGTCATCACCGCGGCTATGTGCTCCCACTTGCAGTTGCGGTCGCCGCGGATCACGACCGACTGGTCGCGGTTGCGGATCTTCGCCAGGCTGAAGCGGTGCCGGAGGTCGGCCAGCGACAGCCGGGTGTTCTCGATGTTGTACTCCGGCTTGTTGCCGGGCAGGTTGCGGACGTTGACCGTGATCGGGCGGGCCGGCGGCGTCTTGACCTTCAACTCCTTGCCCTGCGTGGGCAGCTCGATCGAATAGTCCACCACCATCCCCTGCACGAAGGACGCGGCCACCAGCAAGAACAGGATGATCGCGAAGATCGCGTCAACCAGGGGCGTCATGTCGATCGCAAGGGCTTCCCAGGGTTCTTTGTCGAATTTCATCGTCGGGTCTCCTTGGGCTGGGGATGGGGGCTCACGACACGGTGCCGGCGGCAGAGGCCATGCGGTCGCCGCCGTTGGCCGACGGTACCGAATCGATGGACTGCCGCCGCTTGATGATCATCACCTTGTGCATGAACCGCTCGGCCAACAACTCGCACTCGGCCACGATCGCGCCCAGGCGCGAGTTGAAGACGTAGAAGCAGAACAGCGAGGGGATGGCGACCATCAGGGCGAAGAGCGTGCAGAGCAGCTTCAGGCGGATGCCGGCCGCCAGCAGGGTGGCCCGCGACGCCTCGCTGGCCCCCGCGATGCCCTCGAACACGATCATCATGCCGTAGATCGTGCCGGCCAGCCCGACCAGCGGGGCGCAGACGGCCAGGAAGTTCAAGAGCTTGATGGGCACCCGCAGCCGGGTCACCTGGGCGCCGGCGACGATCTCGACGCGGGTGCGGATGTCCGCTTCCGTCGAGCTGTCGAACCGCTCGACCAGCGCGCGGCAGATGTGCGGGAACAGGCCGCCGTTCTTCAGCGCCAGGTCCTCCAGCCCCTCGATATCGCCCTTGTCCAACAACCGCTCCCCTTCGGTCACGAAGCGTGCCGGGCACTGCCGCCGGCGGCGGTAGAGCCACAGGCTGTTGGCCGTCAAGAGCACGCTGCCGATGGCGAGAACCAGGATGATGTGGGCCGGCCAGCCCGCCGCGTGATAGAACTCGATCAGCCGGGTCTGCTTGGCGATCAGTTCCGGGCCGAGGCCCTGAATCCGCTTGAACTTGAAGCCCATGTCCGGGTCGGTCTTGCCGGACGTCCGCTTGAAGACGATCTTGCCGCCGGTCTTCCCGTTGGGGCTGGTGGAGGCGACGGTGAAGGTCGTCTTGTCGCCGCCGGCGTACATGTCGCCGGCCTTCACGTTGGTGATGTCGGTTTCCGGGTCGACGGGGATGACGAACTCCTTGTTGTCGCCCGTTCCGCCTTCTTCCATCGCCTGTTTGACGGCCTCGTCGGTATCGCCGATGAGGCCGCCCAGCTCGATCCTCTCGCCGGTCGGGGCTACGCCGGTCGGGGCCGCGGGGTCTTGGGCCCGGGCCAATGTGGCGCCCAGGGCGCAGGCCAACACGATCAACACACTCGTTACGACTCTTCGCTGCACGGCAGGTCTCCTATAACTTGGGGTTGGGTGGGCAGGAATGAAAGGCTCGATAGGGGTCAGGTCTCCCCCTCTCCCATCGGGAGAGGGTTGGGGTGAGGGGGCGTCCAAGGAGGCTTCTCCAATGGGGCGCCCTCACCCCCTGCCCCTCTCCCAGTGGGAGAGGGGAGTGTGCTTATTTACTCTTGGCCAATTGTTTGTGCACCTCCGGCAGGAGCGAGTTGGCTTCGCGGAGGATGTCCGGATGGGCCTTGGGGAAGTCGCGCCCGACGCGCTCGAGGTACCGCCGGGCGTCCTCCCAGTGCTTCAGTTTCATCGCCATGCGGCCCGCCTCGAGGCAGGCGAAGTCCCGGGCGAACGTCGAGACGCTCTTGGCCGCGTAGTCGTAGGCCCGGGTTGTCTCGGCCGGGTTGACCGTCAACGTGGCCAGGGCCAGGTGGTAGTAAGCGTCGGCCTTGACGTCCTCGTAGGTGTCGCTCCGGGTGATGTTCGTCAGGAGCGACATCCCTTCGGAGACCTTGCCGGCGCCGATCTGCCCGAGGGCGGCGTAGAGATCCATGCGGGAGCGGCGGTCGCTGCGGCCCCATTCGTTGAGGAAGGTGCGGCACAGCAGCGTCAGGTCGTCCCAGTTCTTGGTCTCGACGCACGCGCGGGCGGCGACCACGTAGGCCTCCTCGATGGCCTCGAACCGCGGGTGCTCGCGGACCAGCACCAGGAGGATGGACGCGGCGGCCGCGTAGTCGTAGGCCCGCATGAGGCTCTGCCCGGCCATGAAGAGGGCCCGGTCGCGGTGCTTGTTGTTCCGCAACGCGGGGGCGGTCAGAAACGGCGTCAGCGTCTGGGCGCAGTGGGCGAACGACTCCTGCTTCCAGTACATATACCCCAGCGCGTAGCGGATCTCGCCGAAATCGAGGTCCTTGGGCGGGCTCAGGCGGATGCCGTCCCAGCCGCCGCTCTTGCCGCTCCGCTCGCGGAGCCGCTCCTGGACGGGCACGGGGACCGGCTTGCCGGTCGGGCCCGCCTTGTTCGGCCCGTACTCGTCGAGGATCGTAGCGTAGGCCTCCACGGCCACGTCCCACTGCTCCGTCTGCGTGGCGTAGAAGCCCAGCGTGCGGAGGGCCGAGATGCGGTAGGGGTCGTCGCGGAGCCCGCTCATGTAGGGCTTGTAGGTGTCGATCAGCTTGGGGAAGTTCCGCAGGGCGACGTATTCGCGCCCCAGCGCGTAGCGGGCGGCGTCGAACATCGGGTCGCGCTCGGTGCCGCCCTGCTTCTTCGTCTTGTCGCGCTGCGGGAAGAGTCTCAGGAAGGCATTGAAGGCGCCGGCCGCCGACTCGTGGTCGTCCACCTCGCTCCAGAGCTGGCCGGCCCGCAGCACCGCGCAGCGAACGTACTGCCGGACGCTCTCGTCGCCCGAGTGGACCCAGGGATGGAACTGGTTCTTCTTGCTCGGGTCGTCGAAGTCGGTCGAGGGGTTGACGAGGTTCTTCCAGAGGGCCTCGGCCATCTTCTTCTTGTTCTCGGGCAACTTGCCCTTCTCGCCCTTGCCCAGCTCCACGGCGAGCCAGTAGTGGGCCTCGGGGAGCCAGCGGTTGTGGACCGGTAGGTTGCGGACGATCCACTCGTACTGCTTGACCATGTTCTGCTCGTGGCCCTGCATGTACCAGGAGTGGGCCACGCGGGCGGCCGCCTCGCAGACGCGGCGGGCCGTCTCGTCGTCAGGGGCCGACTTCCACGGCCCGCCCTTCAGCTCGCCGTCGGGTCCCTGGGGCGGGCCGTAGGTGCTCACGTATTCCTTGAACGTCTTGGCCGCGTTGGAGAAGTCCTTCTTCATGTAATAGAGCTCGCCGATGTAGAACTTCGCCTCGCGCGACAGGTCGGAGAGCGGCCCCCGCTCCTCGATCAGCTTCTTGGCCGCGTCGATGCTCTGCTGGGCCAGCTCGGGGGTGTCGGAGTGCGAGAAGATCGTCTTCATGTACTCCAGGGCCTTCATCTCGGCCAGCTTGTCGCCCTTGTTCTTGTCGAGCTCGGCCTTCTTCATCTCGAAGAGCCGCTGCTCGGCGGCGCGGGCCCTGGCGGGATCGCCCGCCTGCCGGGCCAACAGCGCGATGCTCTCCAGCGCGGGGACCCGGTAGCGGTTCTCCGCGGAGGGGTCGATCGCCAGGGCCTTCTCGTAGGCCGCGATCGCGCGGACGAGGTTCTCGCGGGCCGGCAGCCCGCCCGGCGGCGCCTGGGCCAGCGCGGCGCCCGCCTGCACGCAGAGGTACGTGCCCAACTGGTCCTGCTTCAGCACGTCCTTGCCGTACTTCGCCAGCAGCTTCTCGTACTGGGCGGCCAGCTCGACGGTCGGGCCCTGGCGTTTCAGGGCCTCGCTGAAGCGGCTGTCCAGCAGGAAGACCTCGGCCTCGGCGGCGATGATCGTGCCCTCGTTGTCCTTGATCTTCTGCTCGAGGATCTGGCGGTCGACGTTGCTGGTCGCGGGGTTGTTCTGCCCCGCGGTGCCCAGCTCGAGCTGGCACTTGGTGATCCGCGGGAGGACGTTGACGTTGGGGTTGAGGTTCTTGAGCATGACGTAGTAGTCGAGCGCCGCGGCCCACTTCTGCTTGGAAAAGTGGTACTCGCCCAGCCGGAAGTAGCACTGCTGGAGGATCTCCGCGGCGCGGTCGCTGTCGGAATCGCGGGCGTAGCCGACGGCCTCCTCGTAGCGCGGGATGGCGGATTCCACGTCCGCGAGGTCGGTCATGTATATCTCGGCGGCCTGGGCCAGCGCCTCGGCGGCGAGGCCCTTGAGGCGGTTGTCTCGCGCCGCGGCCTTCGCCGTCTGGTCCAGCGCGGCGGCCGCCTCCTTGTACTCCTTCCGCTCGCGGCGGATGGTGCCCAGGATGTAGCCGGCGCCCACCGCCTCCGGGGCGGTCTTGAAGCTGTTGCGCAACTGCTCGCAGACGGCCATCGCCTGGGCCGGTTTCTTCTGCTTGACGAACAGGTCGGCCATCCGCAACAGCAGTTCGGGGGTCTGCTCGTCGCCGGGGTACTGCTGGGCGAAGTCCTGGATCGCGGCGATGGCCAGGTCCTGCTTCTCGGCCTTGATCCACAGCAGGGCCAGCTTATAGGCGGCGGTCCTGGCCACCTTGGCGTCCTCGCGGCGGCGGAGGACGTTGTACTTGGCGGCCGCCTCGTTGTACTCGCCCATCTGCACGTAGTAGAACGCCGTGGTGTTGAGCACCTCGTCCTCGAAGGGGCCGGCCCCTTCGGAGAGCATCTTCTCGTAGGCGGCGACCGCCTTCTTGTAGTCCTTCATCGACCCGTGCAGCTTGCCCAGCATGTAGAGGGCCTCGCTCCGCTGCTTGAAGCGGCTCTTCTCGAACTTCAAGACCTGGTCCAGGGCGTCGGCCGTCTTCTTCGGGTCGCCCAAGGCGTCGTAGCACTTCGCCAGGCGGTAGTTGACGTCCGGCACCTGGGTGTGGTCCGCGTACAGCCGGAGGAACTCCTCGTAGAGCTTCGCCGCCTGGGGGATCTTGCTGTCCTTCTCCAGTTGCTGCGCGTCCTTGATCATATCCTCGGGCGTAGTGGCGGCGTGCGCAAGCGCCGCGACGGCAAGTATCACGAGCGTCGGCAGGAGTCTTCTCATGGCAACGGTTCCCGGCGTGCAGGTCACGGTTTCTTTTTCTTTTCGGACTTCTCGGGGGCGGGCTCGGCCGCCGCGGGCTTCGAACGGTAGGACGGATGCTGCCTGGCCAGTTCCGCGTAAGGCGACCCGGGGTAGCGATCGACCACTTCCTGGAACCGCTCGGTCGCCTTGGCCGGCCGGTCCATCTTCTCCAGGCATACTCCCAGGAGGTAAGTCCCCCGGACGATCGACTCGCTCGATTCGCTCGATCGGACCGACAGGAGCATGTATTCAAGCGCTTCGCGGGCCTTCTGGAACTGGTCGCGCTGGATGTGGATCTGGGCCTGGCGGACCCCGGCCTCGCCGGCCAGGATGTCGTCGGGCGACTCGGCCGCCGCCTTGAGCTTCTCCAGCGCCGGTTCCAGCCGCCCCTTCTTCGAGTCGATCAGTCCCAGCACGTAGTAGGTCCACGTCACGCGGATCAGGTCGGTGCTGGAAACGTTGCCGCGCTGGGCGTCGGAAAGTTTCTCGTAGGCCAGGGCCAGCTTCATGGCGTCGGCGGGGAACTCCCGCTCCTCGACCTCCCCCGCCTGAAACTTCAGGTAGAAGAGCATCAGGCCGTTGACCAGCGAACTCGTGGCGCTTCCGGGCGCCTTGGCCAGCTCGGCATACTGGGTCTTGGCGTTTTCGTAGTCGCCGTCGCGGAAGAGGCACCGGGCGTAGGCGGCGCGGATGGCGGCGGCCTCGCCCGGGTCCTTCGACGTGGCCAGCGCCGCGCGGAACGACTCGGCCGCCCGCTTGTAGTCGGCCAGGTCGAAGTACATGGCCGCCAGCTCGTTGGCCAGCGACCGCTTCTCCTGCTCGTCGGTCGCCGTGCGCCGCAGCTCCTCGAGCGTCGCCAGCACCTTGCGGTAATCGCGCAGACCGCGGTAGATATCCACCTTGAGCTTGTTCACGTCGCGGGTCCGCGCCGACTTCGGATAGCGGTCCAGCAGGTGCTCGCAGTTCTCCAGGGCCAGGTCCATCTGGTTGTCGCGGCGGTAGACCAGCGCCAGGCGGTAGTAGGCCTTCTCGGCGGCCTCGGGGTCGACGTTCTCGACCCGGAAGCTCAGTCCCAGCCCGTCGAGCGTGTCGCAGAGCACGCGGAAGCCGGGCACGCCGTGAAAGGCCGCCCGGTCGATCACCTGGGCCACTGCCGCCGCCGAGGCGTCCAGCCGCGTGTCCACCCGGGCCGACAACTCGATCCACCGCGCCAGTTGCGCCAGCGTCATATCCTTGAACTCGCCCGACACCTCCT
>JBEKCP010000224.1:0-8771 GCA_050014815.1 Thermoguttaceae bacterium
GGGATTTAGGGATTTGTTTAGCGGGCGGGCTTGCCCGCCGTTTGGAGTTCAGCATGCAACTACCCGCCCTTTTGCTGGTCGCCGCGTTCTTGCCGTCCCAGGCGGCCGGTCCGGCCGCGCCCGCGACCGCCCTGTTGCCGGACTGCCTGGTCACGCTCATCGAAGAAGCGCATGTCCCGGCGCAAGAGCCCGGCGTGCTGAAGAAGATCCCGGTTCGCCAGGGCCAGGCCGTCGAGGCGGGCGAGCTTCTGGCCCAGGTGGACGAGACCAAGATCCTGGCGGATCTTCGGGTGGCCCAAGCGAAGCTGAAGGCGGCCCAGGAAAAGGCCGGCGACGACATCAACGTCCGTTACGCGAAAGCCGCGTCCTTGACCGCCAGGGCCGAATACAATTTCAACCTTGAAGCCAACCAGCGGGTCCCCGGCTCCGTGCCCAAGGCCCGCCTGAACGAGCTGGAGTTGAAGTGCAAGGAGACCGAGCTGGCCATCGACAAGGCGCAACTCGAGTGGCGGGTGGCGGGCTTCGAGGCGGATGCCGCCAAGGCCGAGGTCGAGGCCGCCCAGGAAAACGTCAATCACCGCCAGGTCCGCTCGCCGTTGCCGGGCGTCGTTGTCATGCTGCACCGCCACGAGGGCGAATGGGTCCAGCCGGGCGACCAGGTGCTCCGCGTCATCCGGATGGATCGGCTGTGGGTCGACGGCTATCTCAGCGCGTCCGAGTTCACTCGCGCCGACGTGGATGATCGCCCGGCGACGGTCAAGGTCAACCTGGCGCGCGGCCGGCAGATCTCGGTGGTCGGCAAGATCGTCTACGCAAGTCCCACGACGGAGGCCGGCGGCAAGTTCCTCGTCCGCGCCGAGATCGAGAACCGCAATAGCGGCGGCCACTGGGTCCTCAACCCCGGCCTGAACGCGTCAATGTCCATCCCGTTGAAGTAATGGTCAGCCTCCGCGACAGCCTCCTTTCGAGTTCCGCCCGAAAACTCCCGATCCGGATGCGGCCGGATCTCAGCGCCCGCCGCCACCACTATCTCGGCCGCACGTACTGGATCGTCAAGGACCCGATCGGGCTGAACTATTACCGCTTCCAGCAGGAGGAGTACGCCATCCTGCAGATGCTCGACGGCAACACGAGCATGGACGAGCTCAAGGAGCGGTTCGAGGCCGAATACCCGCCGCAAAAGATCACGCTCGACGAGCTTCAGCAGTTCCTGGGCATGCTGCACCGCAGCGGGCTGGTGATCGCGGCCGTCGGGGGCCAGGGACAGCAGCTCCTCAAGCGCCGCAAGGAGCGCCGCCGCAAGGAATTGCTCAACGCCGTGGCGAACATCCTGTGCATCCGTTTCAAGGGCTTCGACCCCGAGCGGTTCCTCGCATGGCTCTACCCGAAGGTCCGCTGGTTCTTCACGCCGGCGGCCGTGACGCTGAGCCTCCTGCTGATGCTCTCGGCCGTCACGCTGATAACGGTCAAGTTCAGCACCGTCCAAGAACATTTGCCGGCATTCAAAGACTTCTTCAACCTTTCCAACGCCCTGTGGCTGTCGGTGACGCTGGGCGTCATCAAGATCATCCACGAGTTCGGGCACGGCCTGACGTGCAAGCACTTCGGAGGCGAGTGCCACGAGATGGGCGTCATGGTCCTGGTGCTCACTCCCTGCCTCTACTGCAACGTCTCCGATTCCTGGATGTTGCCCAACAAGTGGCACCGGGCGGCCATCGGCGCCGGAGGGATGTACTTCGAGCTGGTCCTGGCCGCCGCGGCCACCTGGCTCTGGTGGTTCACGTGTACGCAGCCGGGCCTGTTGAACCACCTCTGCCTCAACGCCATGTTCGTCGCCTCGGTCACCACGGTCATCTTCAACGCCAACCCGCTCTTGCGATACGACGGCTACTACATCCTGGCCGACGTGACCGAGATCCCCAACCTCCGGCAGAAGGCCACGACGATCCTCAGCCGCAAGCTGGGCGAGTGGATGCTGGGACTCGAGCCGGCCGAGGACCCCTTCCTGCCCGAGCGCAACCAGATATTCTTCGTCATCTATTCCATCGCGGCGACGATCTACCGCTGGGTGGTGCTGTTCTCCATCCTGCTGTTCCTGTATCACTTCCTCAAGCCGTACGGGCTCCAGAAGATCGGCCAGATGATCGCCCTGGCCTCGCTCTGGGGGCTCATCGGCATGCCGCTGTACCAGGTGGGCAAGTTCTTGCACGTGCCCGGGAGACTCGAAAAAGTGAAGAAACCGCGAATGTATACGAGCATGGCCCTCGTGGCGGGGGTCCTGGCGGCGGTGGCCTTCGTGCCGCTGCCGCACTCGGTCATGGCCACGATGGAGGTGCAGCCGCACGGGGCGGACTCGGTCTACGTGAACGTGCCCGAGGGGGGCCGCCTGGCCGAGGTCCTGGTCGTCGCGGGCCAGCAGGTCGAGGCCGGGCAGGTGTTGGCCCGGCTGGAGAGTTCTGACCTGGAGCTGGAAATCTCCAAGCTCCAGGCCAAGATCGACCAGTGCAAGGTCCAACTGGAGAACCTCAGCCGCCTGGGCCAGACCGACCCGAAAGCCACCAGCGAGAAGCCCCAGATCGAGGAGGCCAAGAAGGCTGCCATCGAGCAACTGGCGGACAAGGAAAAGGACTGCGACCGGCTGGTGCTGAAGGCGGGACGCCGCGGGGTGGTCCTCCCGCCGCCGATCTCGCCGCCCCCCAAGAGCCGCGATACGGAAGAACAGCTCGCCAGTTGGGAAGGGACGCCCTTGGACCGGGAGAACCTCGGCGCGTATTTGAGAGAGGGCGTCCTGTTCTGCCAGGTCGGCGATCCGCGGAAGTTGGAGGCCATTCTCATCGTCGATCAGGCCGACATCGACTTCATCCGGGAGGGCCAGAAGGCGGACCTCAAGTTCGACGAACTGCCCTGCGACACCCTCCACGGCCGGATCGACTGCATCTCCCTCTCGAACCTGAAGATCGTCCCGCAGCGCCTCGGGACCAAGGCGGGCGGCGACCTGCCTGTGAAGACCGATCCGGGCACCGGCCAGGAGCGCCCGCAGAGCACCTCCTACCAGGCCCGCGTCCCCCTGGAGGACACGGAAGGCGTGTTGCGGCTGGGGCTCCGCGGCCGGGCGAAGATCCACACGGACCCGATGTCGCTTGGTGGGCGCCTCTGGCGGCTGGCCGTACACACGTTCAATTTCAAGCTGTAGCAGTTGTTCTGGCACGCCATGTTTAGCGGGCGGGCTTGCCCGCCGTGCGAAGCGCGAACCAACCGCCACTCGGCGGGCAAGCCCGCCCGCTAAACCGAAGTTTCAGAACGAAAACCGGCGCAACTCGCTCTACAGGTCCATCTTCGACCCTCTGCCTTTGATCCGTGTTCGATCCGTGTTCCATCCGTGGCGGCATCTGGAAGTCATTCTTCGGCCGGACCCGGACTCTCCCCCTCCTCATCCACCTCCGCGCCGTCCAGCATCAACACGCTCTGGGCATCTGAAGCAGGAAGCTCTTGCACGCCCCGGAGCTTCCGCTCGATCGCCCGGGTCCGCACGGCCGCCGTGTCGATGGTGTTGGTCGCCTCCTGCAGCTTCTTCTGCACCTTGACGAGGACGTCGCCGTACTTGCCGAACTCGGTCTTCACGGCCGCCAGCAGGTTCCAGACCTCGCTGGATCGCTGCTGGATCGCCAAGGTGCGGAAACCCATTTGCAGGCTGTTCAGCAAGGACCAGAGGGTGGTCGGCCCGGCCACCACGACCTTGTACTCCCGCTGGAGCAGCTCGCTGAGGCCGGGGCGCCGGATCACTTCGGCGAACAGCCCTTCGGTGGGCAGGAAGAGAATGCCGAAATCGGTGGTCCTGGGCGGGCTCAGGTACTTGTCGCCGATGTCGCCCGCACACAGCTTGATCCGGTTCTCCATTTGCCTGCCGGCGGTGTCGGCCGCCTCGGCGTCGCCCCTTTCCTGGGCGTCCTGGAGCCGCTGATAGTCTTCGATGGGAAACTTGGCGTCGATGGGGAGCCACACGATGTCGTCCTTGCTCTCGCCGCGGCCCGGCAGCTTGATCGCGAACTCCACCCGCTCGGCATCGTCCTTGGTGGCCACGTTCTTGTCGTACTGGTCCGGGCAGAGCACCTGTTCGAGCATGCGGTCCAGTTGGACTTCACCCCAGGTGCCGCGGGCCTTGACGTTGGTGAGCACCCGCTTGAGGTCGCCCACCCCCACGGCGAGCGATTGCATCTCGCCGAGGCCCTTGTAGACCTGTTCCAACTGCTGGCTGACCAGCTTGAAGGACTCGCCCAACCGCTTCTCCAGGGTGCCCTGGAGCTTCTCATCGACGGTCTGGCGCATTTGTTCGAGGCTCTTGGCGTTGTCCTGTTGGATGTTCTTGAGGTTTTGCTCCACGGCGATGCGGACCTCGGTGAGCCGCTTGTCGTTGGCCTCGGTCAGCCCTTTCAATCGCTCGAGGATGTCGGCGAACTGGGCCCGCTGCCAACTGACGAAACCGTTGATGGTCTTGTCTACGGACTGGCTGATGGTGCTGAGTTGTTGGACAAGGCTGTCCCCGGCGCTCTTGACGGCCGCCGCCAACTCCTGGCGGGTCTGCTGGGCGGCGGTGGCCGCCTCGGTCCGGTTGCGGCCGATCTCCTCCCGGACCGCCCGCTCGGTACGCTCGTTGGCCTGCTCTTCGGCCCGCCGAAGGGCCGACAGGTCCGCCAACGGCCTGCGGAGGAGGACAACTTCCAGTGCGATCACGGCCAGTAAAAGGAGGGCGACAAGGGTCAGGAGGTAAGGGGTCATCTTGCGCGGCTCTGTGGGGTCTATGGGAAATGGGGAAAATGAGTGTCCAGCGGGGGTGATCTTCCCCGGTGGTGAGGGACTTCAGCATCCCGGCAGTATAACCGATCGGGTGGGAAACGGGGACTGGCCATGTAGCCCGCACACTCCGTGTGCGGCAGCCCCGCTCTCTCGTTCCCACGCTCCGCGTGGGAACGCACTCGATGGCCGCTCCCGCGGCCCTTCCTCGGGTGGCGGGTCGTCGTCGTCTCGGATGTGGCCTTTGGGGGGACGCGGAGCATCCGCTCAGTGCGTTCCCACGGAGGACCGTGGGAACGAGACAGGAATAATCCGGACTGGCGCCGCTGGCTTGCATTTTCGGGCGATTTCGGCATACAATAGAGTGCTGCCTTTGACGGGTTGTTCGACTCCCGGGGAGCATGGTCATGGCCGGTCCGTGGTGGTGGATCCCGGTGGCCCTTGCCGCGGCAGGGGCCCTGCTGCTGTTGTTGCGTCGGCCGTTGCGAACGGCAAGCCGGGGTGCGCACTTCACGCAGGCCAAGAAGGGATTTCACCAGCAGCGGGAGCGGCTGGAAGCGAGATTCATCCGCCTGGCCGCCGCTCATGGCGGCAGGGACGATCCGCAGTGGACCGACTGCGAGTTCGACGACGGCGTCTCTTACGTCCGCAACCGGCGGACCGGCGAGCTATCGGCGCTGGTGGGCGTGACGGTGGCGCTGGAAGGCGTGGGCCATCCGCCCGCGACGGCCAGCGACCTGATTCGCAACCTCCGGGCCGGCACCGCGGTGTTCCGTTTCGATCGGGACCACTGGGAGACGGAGGGCCGCGTCATTCTGAATCTCAGTCCCAGCGAGACGATCCGCTTCTACCAGAACGATCTCGAAGTAGTCGGCGAGGAAGTGGCCGAACGCCACGCGTGACGGAGCGGCCAATCCGTTCTCACCTCAATTTATCCGAGCATCGGGCGGATCGCGTTGGCCTGAGGGCGGAAGGTCGGGGCCGCGCGAAGCCGCAAGCGGCTTCAATCTCAAATCTCTGATTTCCAGTCCGCAATCCGCAACCCCCGAGGATTATCGCGGTCTGCGACCAACCCCGAGATCCAGGGGCTCTCTTCCCGGAGCACCCCCGGCGGGGTATGATGGAAGCCATGAATGCGGAGCAGAACATAGGAGGGCAGGAGCGCACGAGGAGAGCGGTCGAGCCGCTGCCGGCCAACATCCGCAGCGTCCAGCCGGGGGGAGGGGTCTGTTATCGGATCGAGCTGGCGTGGGGCCGTTGGCGGCGGTGGTGGCTCAAACATTTTCGGCCCGGCTACGTCCGGAGGATGGCTGCCCGGCGGCAGGGCGACCCGCGCGGGGCCCCCCATGAGGTCCTCGACCCTCGCGACCTGAAGTATTGCCGGAACCTTTGCGACTGCTCCTGGGCGGAGGCCGACGATCCGCTGGGTTGGCGGCGGCGAATCCCACTGGCCCCGTGGGGGGCGGCAGAGGTCTGCCTGATGGGTGGTCCGCTCTTGGCGCTCAGCATAGCGGCCGGTTGCCTGGCGTGGTATCTGGCCCTGGTGCCGGCCGCGGCGCTCGTCCTGGTCGTGTATTTCTTCCGGGACCCGCCGCGGCGGATCCCCGAGGAGCCGGACCTGCTGGTCTCGCCGGCCGACGGGACGATTGCCGAAATCACGCGGTTGGACCACGATGAGTTCGTCGGGGGGCCGGCGGTGCGGATCGGCATTTTCCTGTCGATCTTCAACGTCCACCTGAACCGGTCGCCGGCCGCGGCCCGGGTAATCGCCCTGCGGTACTCGCCGGGCGAGTTCCTCAACGCCCTGCGGCCCGAAAGCGCGGTGCGGAACGAGAACATGTGGATCGCCCTGGAGGAGGAGGCCCCGCCGCACCGCCGGCTGGTGGTCCGCCAGATTTCCGGGGCCATTGCCCGGCGGATCGTCTGCGATCTGCGGCCCGGCGAGGTCATCTCCCGCGGCCACAAATTCGGTATGATTAAGCTCGGATCGCGGACGGAGTTGATCCTGCCGGCCGC
Source organism: Thermoguttaceae bacterium (assembly GCA_050014815.1). Lineage (GTDB taxonomy): Bacteria > Planctomycetota > Planctomycetia > Pirellulales > Thermoguttaceae > JBEKCP01. Next base: position 6,808 of record JBEKCP010000224.1, read on the forward strand.
CCCGGGCGTGCGAATCGAGGTTGATATCGGGCGCAAGGTCCGGGCCGGCGTCACGATCTTGGCGCGGTACGGTAACTGACAACTGACAACTGACCACCCCATGCGTCCCATTCGCACGATCGCCATCTTCCCGACGCTGCTGACGCTGGGCAATCTGGCGTGCGGGTTCTTCGCGGTCGTGATCGCATCGCGGGTCGGTCTGCCGCAGCGGGGCATCGTGGACCCGAGCGACCTGGACAACTGCATGATCAGCGCCTGGCTGATTTTCCTGGCGATGGTCTTCGACGCCCTGGACGGCTACGTGGCCCGGCTCTCGCGGACGGCCAGCGACTTCGGGGCGGAGTTGGATAGTCTCTGCGACGTGGTGACCTTCGGCGTGGCCCCGGCGTTTCTCCTGGTGAAGATGTGTCCGCAGTTCGCCGTTGATTATCGCGATACGATCTGGATCATCGCGACCTCCTACGCCATGTGCGCGGCGCTGCGGCTTGCCCGGTTCAACGTCGAGACCAGCGACGACGACGAGCACCTGCACTTCAGCGGGCTGCCGAGCCCGGCGGCCGCCGCCGCGATCGCCGGTTTCGCCATCCTGTTTCATACGCTCCACAAAGATGAGAAGCCCATCGCCGCCACGCAGATCGACATGGTTCTGCAAACCATCCTCCCGTTCTTCGCGGTGCTGGTGGCGCTGTTGATGGTCTCGCGGGTCCCCTACCCGCACATCGTCAACCAGGTGTTTCGCGGGCAGCGGACGTTCGGGCACCTGGTGGCCGTGATCTTTACGCTGGTCGCCGTCTTCGTGGTCCGCGGCTACAGCGTTGCGATCGTCTTCAGCGCGTTCGTGCTGTACGGACCGATCCGGCTCGCCTGGGAGCGGACGGTCCACCGGCGGCAGGCGGAAGAGGAAGAATCGCTGTTCTGATTTTGGATTTTAGATTTCGGATTGTGGATTTATGTTTTCCGGAATCGTCGAAGCCCTGGGCACGGTGGCGGAGGTCCGCTCGGAGCCGCCCGGCTGCCGCTTGATCATCCGCCAACCGAAGATCGCGGCCGAAACGGCCGTGGCCGACAGCATCTCGGTCAACGGCTGCTGCCTGACGGTCGTCGAGGTCCGGGGCGAAACGTTCGGCTTCCAGGCCGGGCCGGAAACCCTCTCCCGGACCAACCTGGGCGACCTCCGGCCCGGGAGCCCGGTGAACCTGGAGCGGGCGCTGGCCGTCGGCGGCCGGCTGGGCGGCCACTTCGTCAGCGGCCACATCGACGCGGTGGGCACGCTCCTGGAGCGAGAGGATTACGGCGACTGGTGTACGTCGTGGTTCTCGGTGCCCCGGGCGCTGGCCCGGCAGATGGCCTCCAAGGGCTCGATCGCCGTGGACGGAGTGAGCCTGACGATCGTCGAGAGCCTGCCGGACCGGTTCAGCGTGGCCCTGATCCCTTACACCCTGGCCGTGACGACGCTCGGGTCGCTGGTCAAGGGGGGCAAGGTCAATCTGGAGACCGACGTCCTGGCCAAGTACGTCGAGCGACTGGTGGAGGCCAGGGAGTGGAAGTAGGGAAGAGACCATTGCGGACCCCCCAGAAAGGGACCTGACCATGAGCGCGGAGCAGCTCCCCGCCGATCCACGGGGCAAGATGGTTGTTTTCGGGGCGAAACAGATCCGACGTGTCTGGCACGAGGAGCAGTGGTTCTTCTCGGTCGTGGATATCATCGGTGCGCTGACCGACAGCGACAATCCGCGCAACTACTGGAACATGATGAAGGCCCGCGAGCGAAAACAGAGCGAAGTTCAGTTGTCCACATTTTGTGTACAACTGAAGGTAACCTCCACCGACGGAAAGGGTTATAAGACCGATTGCGTCAACACCGAGGCCGCCTTCCGGATCATCCAGTCGATCCCCAGCCCTAAGTCCGAGTGAGACCTGAGATTCCGGACTTGAGATTGCCCATGACCCCCGAGCCGACCACC
>JBEKCP010000225.1:0-8761 GCA_050014815.1 Thermoguttaceae bacterium
ATAACAGATCCTCGCGCCCGCCCAGGTGGCCGTTACGTAGGCCTGACCGTATGCCGGATTCTTGGCGGACGGATTGAACCAGAACTTCGTGCCCGTCTTCTCGAAGGTCATCGCGCCGGAGGCATTGGTGGCGCCCTTCTCGACCGGAGACAGGCTATCCAACAAGACCAACGGCAGCTCGCTGGCCTGGATGCTCCCTTCGAGCCGCTCGGCCCGGACCCCGTCAACAGGCTGTCCCGACTGGGCATCCACGACGCGGAACGTCTGTAATCGCGCACAGCCCGGCAGCATGAACAGCAGCAGGATACCGGTCACCAATAGACGCATACCGCGAAATCCGCCTGGGGCATTGGGCTAACCGACAGGGCGTACCGACCTGAGGCCGGGAGGATAGGGATTCCGGCCTCCCGAGTCAAGGCCGACCAGGGGGGAGGAGATTCACTCAATTCGCAGGGTTCCCCAACTTGGCACCGGCCGAACCATGACTTCCGGATTCAGCCACGGATGAAACACGGATCGAACACAGATCGAAGGCAGGGGGACCCGCAGCGCAAGGAGGTTACTCGATCGAGCGGCCGGGCCAGAAGTCCAGGAGCTTGCGGGCCACGCGACCGGCAACCTTGCGGGGCAACTCGCGGCACCACCGGGCTGCAAAGCCGTCGCGGACGAAGTGGATCGCCCGCCGCCATCGCATCTCCCGGAGCGTCGGTCCCGGCACAGGGTGCGCCTCGAGGATCGCCCGGAGCACGTCCAGGTTCTGCTGGCCATCGAAATGCCGCAGGGGCGGGTAATAGAGCAGGTTCGAGTGCAACTGCTCCTCGCGAAAGTAGTCGATCAGCCGGCGGCTGGACAGGAGTACCCCGGCGAACCCTCGCAGGCGTTCTCGCAATGCGTCGGCGGAACAGCGGCGGGGCTGCGGCCGGCCGCTCGCCTGGCCGTTGGGCGCCAGGAAGTCGTCGTCGAGGAAGCAGTAGCAAGGCACTCCGATCCGCTCGGCATAGTCGATCCAGGGCGCCATGGCCGGCGCGCTCGACGTGAAGACGACCGCGCTGGCCCCGATCATCTCTTCTTCCCTGTCCGCTGCGGAGCAGGCGATCCGCACGCGGCCGCGGAGCTGGGTCGGCAAACGGTTGAAACAAGACGTCGCGGAAGCGGCGTGGGCGGGAGTCACGACCAGCAATCGCCCATTGCCCCACCGGTCGCCGTCGGCCAACCAGCCGTGGCCGGCGGCCGGCGGGCTCTTGGGGAACCAGAACTTGTCGCGGAAGGTCTCGCCCATTTCCTCGACCGCAAGGGCCGCGCTTCGAGACAGCCCGCCGGGAACGGCCAGCACGTCATATTCTTCCATCGTGCCGGGCTTGAGCTGCTCGTTGCGCGGCAGGTCCACCCATTCCGCGCTCTGCCATTGATCCAGGAGCCGCGTATGGCCCAGGCTGTCGGTCATGGCCGGGCCGGAGACCCTTCCCACGCAGATGTCCAGCGGCACGATCGGGAAGCACCGGGCCGCCCGCCGCCACAGGTCCCAGTCGCACTGGCGGCTCAGGGCGACGTGCGGATCGTAGAATCCCACGGCCTGGACCACGCGGCGGTGCACCATCACGGCGTTGTTAGGGATGTAATTCGTCGCGCGCAGGAGCGACTGGCCGTTTTCTTGCCGCCCCAGGCAGGCCCTGGCCTTCCGCCGCAATATGGGGTCATAGATGAACATCTCCACCGTGCCGTGGACGATCGAATGATCGCCGGCCGTGATCGCGGCCAGCAGGTCGGCCAGGGCATCCTCGTAGAATTCGTCGTCGTCGAAAGCGAAGGCCAGGTACTCGGCCCTCGCTTTGAGGAATGCCTCGTATTCGGAGACGGCCGGCAACCCGACGTTGCGCGGGTGGCGGAGGCAACTGACCCGGTCGTCCTCGGCCATCAACTGCCGGATCTGGTCGGCGGAGCCGTCGGTCGAAGCATCATCGACGATCACGAGCTCCAGGTCCGCCAGCGATTGGCCGAGCACCGAGCGGGCCGAGCGCATGAGCATGCCGCTCTTCCCGCGGCAGAACGTCGGCAACAGCACGGAGACCCGCGGCCGGTCCGCGCCGTAACGCGGCGAAGGATGCCATTGGGTCGCCGCGATGAGTTCTTTGACTTTCATGTCAGCCATTTCGCCGGCGTCCACGGCGCACCTTCACGCGACATCATATTCGTAGACGTATTCAGCCGGCGTCTTCGCGGTCTTCTCGCCCAACAAGCACGCGTTGAGGAAACAAGGATGATCGGCCGTTTCCGGAGCTTCCACGGAGAATATCTTTGCGGGGAATTCGTGGGCCGTCCCGAGCATGTGAAAACCCATCCTCGTCCCGAACAGTCCCGCCAACGCCTCCCGCGAGAAACGGAAGTAATCATACGGAAAAGCATGAAGCGGGAAGGACTGGTGCGTCTGAATGTACAGGAGGCCCCCTACCCGAAGCGCCTTCATGATTTCATGCGCCGCCAGGTGCGGATACTTCAGGTGTTCGAACGTCGAACACGAAATGACGACGTCGAACTGCTCCTCGCCCGTCACCCGGGTAAGCCGGTGCACGTCCGCGACGATATCGACGTCCTCTCCCTTCTCGATGTCCGTGCCGAGATACTCGCCGGCGCCGGGAACCCAGTCGTCGTGCCGAGTGGACCGCGAGGCAATGGACCGTTTGGTTCCGAGCTCCAGGACCCGCGGCCGGTTCATGGCCGCGCAGAGTTTGACCAGCGTATCGCGGAGGACCTTCGCCTCGGGGCTCTCGTACTTGGCGGTCCCCGACGTTGCCAAACGGTTCAGCAGTCGCTTGTAGATGGTCATGGCTCGGCCCATAGCGGCAGTCCTTTTCCCCGGCTTCTCCGCACGAAATCCCGTTAGCAGGGCAGTATATGCCACGCAGGCGGATGGATCAACGCCAAGTTGACGGCGGAAGGCCGCGGCCGGAACTCCCATCGCAAGGGGGGCACCGTGATCAACGGCGGCCGTTTACAGCGGCCAATAGTAGTACATGACCACCGCATACCAGGCGCCAGCGATGCCGACCGCCGCGGCACTGATCGTGATGACCGGCAGGAAGAGACGCGAGTGCCTGGCCGCCGCCAGGAGATTGTGGCCGCAGAGCGCTTGCAGCAACAGCAGGATCAGCGGCAGCAGGTAGCGCGGTTGCATGCCTTCCACCCGCTTGGCGCCGATGTGATCCGACGACAGGTAGACCATCGTGATTACCGCGGCCGCGCCGACGGCGTACGTGCCCAGAAGGGCGAGCTTCATCCGCGGCGGCAGCGGACGGGGCCCGCGGTCCAGCACCGCGGTGGCCAGCACGGCCAATCCGTAGTATTGCCACGCCAGTTTCGGCAAGAAGACGTTGAGCCAGCCCAGCAGGCCGATCATATACACATAGGTGTCCGCGTGCACCATGGCCTTTAGCATCGCCGCCGTATAACTCGGCAAATGCGTCAGGATATGGCGCGCCTGGGCCGGCGGATCGACCCACGGCACCATCGGCTCATAAAGCGGCCGCACCGAAGAGGCCCAGGCGACGTTCAACGTTACGGGCAAGCCCACGACGAGCAGCATCCCCAGGAGCCATGCCCGAAGACCGCCGAACTTGTTCCGCGGAATGGCGAAGAACAAGAGCGCCATCGTCACGTAGACCTGTTTCGACAATGCCAAGAGCGACAAGAGCAATGCCAGCGCCGCCAAGTTGCCGGCGCTCGCTTTCGCCGACTCCAGGGCAAGCCGCAGGGCCGCGGCCGTAGCCAGCAAGGCCAGCGCCAGGGCGACCGCGTCGGCCGAGACCGAGGCTGCCAGGGATAGGGACAGGGGCATCATCGCCACCAGGGCCATGGTCCACTTGAGAACCGGCGTCCGCTTCACGGCAAGGACCGTCAGCGTCAAGTACACCGCCAGGTTGGCCAGGCGGCCGCAATAGAGAAGCGCCAGCGGCGGACACGGCGTCCATCGGGCCGCCCACAGGGCGACCGCAGCCGGCAGGTAGACCACGGGGCTGTAGAGCGACGTGTTGGGAAAGTACATCAACTCGCGGCGTTGGGCCGCCAACGGGATCGCCCATGCCGCCTGGATGCGCTGCCAGGAGACGTGCAAGCCGACGCACAAGTCTTCGCCGCGCTTTGCGTTGCCGGTGGCCACCCTGTAGATTGTGTACAGCGAGGAGGGCATTTCGCCGCCCACCGCCGGGCCGCTCCTGCTGGCGTACAGCGCGCCTTCCGAACATTGATACGCGCGCAGGAAATGTTGCAGCTCGTCGGGCCCGCCGAAAGGCGGCATCATGAAGACCAGCGAACCGCCCAGCAAGAGCCCGCACCAGAGCAAGACCCGGTGGGGCCGCAACGGCGGGTCGGCAACGGCGGGGCCGGCTTGTTGAGGAACGTTGCTCATGGGTTGCTGCCGGGGCAAAATGCGGCGGACAGGCGGAAGGATCCACGTCAAAGCGACGGCGGAAGGCCGCGGCCGCGAGACAGCCGTTCCCGCAGGTCGGCCAACGGCGTCCACAGCCGGCAGCGGAGTCGCAGGAGCGTCCACCCGTCGTTGGCGGCCCAGCGGAGCGAGTTCCAGGTCCCTTGCGGACCGAGTTGCCGGATGCGCCGCAATACGCCGCCCCGTTTCAATGAGGGGGCTTTGGGCGACGTCAATGCCTTCTTGCAGGGCGGCCCCGGCAGGCGCCTCGCGGGCGATCCCAACAGATCCTCAATTTCTCTCCAGAAGACCTGCTCGAATTTCCCCTGCGAGTAGTGCTCGCGGACGCAGGCCCGGGCCCGCTCCTGGATTCCCGTCCGCAACGGGCGATCTTCGATGAGCCGCACCATGGCCCCGTACCAGTCGTCGGAGTTGTTGGCTGCCAGGAGTCCGGTCCGGCCGTCGGTCACGCAGTCGGAGTAGACGTCGACGTTGGAGTAGATCCCGGCGATCCCGCACGCCCCGTACTCGCGGAACTTGTTGTTGGTCTTCGAGCGGTAGAATTGGTCGTCCGCCAGCGGCGCCAGGCCGATCTGGAAGCCTGCCCGGGAGAAGCGGCGGAGGAAATGGTCGTACTGGCACACCGGGCGGTGGTGCGAGGCGCCCGTAGGGAGGATCGCGGGTTTGTGGCCCCAGAAATGGGCCCGCACGCGCCCCGGATACTCCGCGAGCACGCGCCCGAGCGCCGGCAGGAAGATCCGGCTCAGGTCGTCGCGGACGCGGCTGGTGGCGTAGACGATCGAAATCTCGTCCGTGGGTTGTGATGCGGGCGCCACGGCGACCTGGTCGAGGTCGATGGGCGCGAAAGTCCTTTCCACTCGCGGGTTCAGGGCGGCCACCCTCGCCTCCAGGGTCTTCGAGTAGACCCGCACCAGGTCGGCCGCCCGGAGATACTCGGTCAGCATGGCCTGGCGCTCGGGCGCGCGGCAGTACCGGCCGACGTCGCAATCCGGCGGGACCTCGAAGAGGTTGTCGTCCAGGTCGTAGAGGAAGGGGATGCGGCGGGCCCGGGCGGCATCCAGCAGGCTGGCGTGCTTCGGCTCCATGTTGCGGCAGAAGACGACGAGGTCCGCCCGCCGGATATCGCCGGGCGTAGCCAGAGACTCCAGGATGATGCGGGCCCTGAGCCGCCCGGCGCGGTGCAGTTCGACCAGCGGCTTGACCACCGTGATCATCGCCGAGGGGATGAACCCGTGGAGCACGGCCAGGATCCGGGGACGAATGGAAGCCATAAGCGAATCGCCCGCTTCATATCCCCAGGGCCGCGCCCTCGGCGGAGTGAACTGCCGGGCCTTCGGCCTGGAACCAGTGACCACTCTCGCGGAACCGAAACGCGCAAAACGCGCGAACGTCCTCCTCATCGACCGTCAGCCGCCGCCGCTTGCTCCAGTGCAGCAGTCGCAGCGGCTCCGTCAGACCCTTGTCGTAGACCCGCAGCCATAGCAGCCCCCGGCCGCGGCCGGCGATCCGGCCGCCGCCGATCGGCGGAAACTCGAACTCCAGGGGCAAGGACGGGTCGATGTCGCCGGGCGAGAGGCTGCTCTCGGCCAGGACCTCGCCGTCCGGCGCGGCGAGCTGGATTCCGATCCGGCCGCGGGTGGCCGGCGGACCCATTGCGGCGGCCAACAGCACGCTGCGGATATTCTGCACCGAGATGTCCAGCGGATAGACGAGATAGGGCACTTTCCGGAGATCGCGGCTCACCCGCAGCCGGTAGCCGTCGCGGAGCCAACCCTTGGCCAGAGGGTTCTCCAGCAGCGGGCGGAAGGCGGGGGCGATCATCTCGTGCAGCTCGGGCGCCGGCCGGAGGCCAAGCATGGGGCGCAACCGTCGCACGGCCCGGCCGGGCAAGGAGTTCGCGATCCTGCGTGAGAGTTGGCTGCCGATCCTGCCGAGGAGTTCGCGCCGCCACTGGGCCGCGGCGAAGCGGGCGCCCCGCCGCCGGCGCAGTTTGCAAAGTGCCGCTCCCGCCGCGGGGTGCGACTCCAAGATCACCTGGAGCACGGCGACGTTCTCCCGGCCGCCGTAATGCCCCAGGCAGTACGCATCAAGGTCCCGCCGGAGCGATTCCCGCAGCCGCGGGTCCTCCGCGCAGCCCCGGACGGCGTCCCGCCATGACCGCGGGTCGCGGCCGCACAGGACCGCGACGTTCCGGCCCGCCAGACCCGTGTAGGGGGGCGCATCGCTCACCAGCGGCACCGCGCCCATGGCCCACGCGCTGATCAGCACGTTGCACGTCTTGTACGCGTCGTTGGGCGTATCGCTGTTCGGATGGACCAGCAGATCGATCTCGCACGCCGTCATCCGCGCCAGGGCGATGTCGTACGACGGATCGTGCGGAAAACAAACGGTCTTGAGATTGCCCGGGACCGGCGCCGATCCCTCGTCCATTCCGGCCGCGAAGAGCTCCACCGGGTGCTCCCGCGCAATCTCGGCAATGGCCGGGAACACCTGTTCCTGCAGGGCCGGCAAGCGGTGGCTGCCCCCGAAAAAGGCGATGCGCGTCGTGCCCGCCGGCTTCGGCGGCGCAGGCGGCGTCTCCTTCCACGCGGGTTTGCGGGCAATCGGCGGGTAATAGATCTGGTTCGAGTGCAGCCGCCGCCGGCGGAAGTAGTCGATCAGCGCGTGGGTGGACAAGAGCACTCCGGCAAACCCGCGCAGACGACGCCGCAAGGCGTCGTCGGTATAGGGTCGCAAGTAGGAAAAGTCGCCCCCGAGCTCCCCCAACGCCACGAAGTTGTCGTCAAGGAAGTAGTAACAGGGGATGCCCACCCACTGGGCATAGTCGATCCAGGGCGACATCTTCAGCGCATCGCGCACGAAAACGACCGCACTGGCCCCCGCCATTTCTTCCGGGCCGTGCGTGTCGGGGTAGACGATCCGCACGCGGTTGTGCAGCGCGGCCGGCAAGTGATCGAAGTAAAGCGTCGTGGAGGCGTCGTGGGCGGTAGTCACAACCAGCAGGCGCCCATGGTCCGAGGGGTCGCCGGCCGGCGATGCCACTGCCCCAGCCGACCTGAACTGACGGGTGCCACGGTTGGCTTGTCCAACCGTGTTCCGAGCACTGCTGCACCCAAAGGGTACCCGGCCAGCAGTGGCACCCACCGTGTCAACCGAGCACGGTCGGGGAGAGGGGAGTAATTGATGGACGGCCGCTTGCGGATGCCGGAACCGGTCGCAATAGGCATCGCTGATTTCCTCGACCGCCTTTACGGCCTCGCCGGACAGGCCGCCGGGCGCCGCCAATACGTCGTATTCCTCGATCGCCCCCGGCCTGAGCCGCTCATTGCGCGGCGTCTCCATCCACTCGTGACCCTGCCAGGCATCCAGCGACGGGCCCGTCGCCGGGGAATCCAGAAGGGGAGGGTCCGCCTTCCGTTCCACCAGGACGGGCACGGCCTGGATGGGATAAGCGTCCGCCACGCGGCGCCACAAGTCCCAATCGAAGAGGCGGGTCATCGCCGCATGCGGGTCGTAGAAGCCCACCGTCTCGACCACGCGGCGGTGGAGCAGCACGGTCTTGTCGGGGAGGAAATTCCAGCCGCGCAATTTCGACTGGCGATCGAAGCTGCCGCCCAGAATGCCTCCGCTGTACCGCTTGGCGACGCGGTCATAGACGATCCCCTGCACGTGCCCGTGGACGCTCGAACAGCGCCGCCGGACCGCGGCGGTCAAGAGGCCGCGGATCGCGTCCCGGCAGAGCTCGCCCTCGTCGAGGACCGTCAACAGGTAGTCGGCCCTGGCCTTCCTGAATGCCTCGTAGGCGGCCACCGCCGGCAGCCCGACGCTCTGCGGGTGCCGGAGACAACTGACCCGGTCGTCCTCGGCCATCAACCGCCAAATCCCCCGGGCCGCTCCGCCCGTCGATGCGTCGTCGACGATCACGAGCTCCAGGTCCGCCAGCGACTGGGCGAGCACGCTGCGGGCCGTGCGGAGCAACAACTCGCTGTCTCCGCCCGAGAACGTGGGCATGAGCACGGAGACCCTGGGTCGGTCCACGCCGTACCGCGGCGAAGGGCGCCACTCGGTCGTCGCTATGAGTTCGTTGACTTTCACGTCACTCCGGCGCTAGCGCCGGCTCCAGCGACAAACTCATCCGCAACATCGCATCACCGCGGCCCAGAACCTGGAAACCACACGCCGCATAGACCTTGATGGCCCGCGCGTTCCCGGCGAGCACTTCAAGGTGTATCTCGGCCAGCCCCAGGCGATCGTGGGCCGCCGCCGCCAGCGCGAGCGTGGCCTCGCTCGCGAACCCCTTGCCGGCGGCGTCGGGCGGGC
>JBEKCP010000226.1:0-8747 GCA_050014815.1 Thermoguttaceae bacterium
GGCCTTGGATTCATAGAAGTCCCGCCCGGCAGGCGGGACCTACTTCCGCTCGGGGGGCGCCTCCGCCTCTCCGACGGCCATGGGTATCTGCTTGGGCCGGACCGTCACGCCGGTGCCCGTGATGCGTTGCAGCCCGTCGACGACGACCCAATCATCGGCAGTCAACCCCTCCCGATCCTCGGCGCTGGTGCGCTCCTTCACCACCCGCAGGCCGTCGTCCTCGATGGCCCCCAGTCGGACCCGGCGGTAGGTCACCTTGTTGTCCTGATCGATCACGTAGACGGAGTCCTTGTCCTGGTCGGTCTTGACGGCCCGCTGGGAAATGAGGATGGCCTGGTGCGGCAGCCCGACGGGGAGCCGCACCTTGGCGTACAGTCCGGGGGACAAGAGCCGGTCGGGATTGGGGAAGACGCCCCGCACGCGGAGCGTTCCCTGCATGGGGTCCACGGCGTTGTCCACGAAGTTGATGATTCCTTTATGGGGAAATCCGTGCTCGTCCTTCAATTGGAGATAGACCGGCATCTCGGCCTCCCGCGAGGACTTCACCTTGCCCGCGAGGATCAACCGCCGGATGTGCAGCATCGTCCCCTCGTCGACGTCGAAATAGGCGTACATCGGATCGCGCTGGACGATGGTGGTCAGGACCGTGACGTCGGCCGTGATCAGGTTGCCCGGATCGACGAGCCGGCGGCTGACCTGGCCGTCGAAGGGCGCGGAGATCAGGGTGAAATCGACGTTCAGCTTCGCCGAGTCGCGGACGGCCTCGGCCGTCTTCACCGCGGCGGCGGCCGAGTCCCGGTCGCCTTTGGCCAGGTCGTAGTCCGACTGGGCGATCGCATGTTTCTTCAACAACTCGTCCGCCCGCGTGTAGTCCCGCTGCGTTCGGTCCAGGAGGGCCCGGGCCTGCGCCAGCAGGGCCTCCGACCGGTTCAACTCGGCCTCGTAAACCCGCGGATCGATCTTGAACAGCGGCTCGTCTTTCTTGACGTCGTACCCCTCCCGGTTCTCGAAGAAGTGTTTGTCGAGATAGCCGGTCACATGGGCGCGTAATTGCACCGTATTGACCGCGTCGGTCTTCCCGTCGAAGTCCTTGTAGTCAGTCACGGTTCGGACGATCGGTTGAGCCACGATGACCTCGGGCACTTCCGCCTGGCCTCCGGGGCCGCCCGGGGCGGTCTGGGCCGGCGCCCGGGCCCCGCAACCCCAACTCGCCGCACAGAGCAGCAACACGCCTATCACAATGACGTTCTTCTTCATGCAAGTCCTCATGCCGGTCTTAGTAGGGTGGCTGGATTATCGCCTTTCGCTCCGCGAAAGTAGCGGTCGGTCCACGCTACTTTCGCGGAGCGAAAGGCGACACAAGGCTTTCCGCAACAGAAACTGCTTAGCAAGTGTACGATTCAGTCGGGAAGGATTCAGGTGTGCTGACAGGGAAAGATCGAGCGGGGTTACAAACTCCTCAATGTCACCGTACTATTAATATAGTTAAACTAATTGGCCGCGGCAAGCGTGTCAACGGAATAGAAGGCACAACCGGACCGAAATACCACTAAATGGTGGTGCGACCAGACACCAGCCCGAAGCGCAAGCGAGGGATGGGCAACGAGTTGCCCTCGCTTGCGCTTCGGGCTAGTGTCGAACACACCGCCTCCGACTAGCGTTCCGATGAGTGGTCCGGTCTGGCCCTTGGACCTGCAAATCGCCGACGCTTGCTTGCGTTACCCATGTTGCCTAGTTAAGATCAAGAAGGTTAGGCCCCGCAAGGAGTACGTGCCGCGTTTGTTGGCCCACTCGACGCTCCCACTGCCCCGCGCCTTGTGCGGCCGGTGGGGGCGTACCGGTCTATAGTCCTGTTCCAGGAGAGCATACCCATGTATTATCGAGTCCCCGGCGTCCGGGCGGTTCTCGTGATGGCGATTCTCGCCGTGCTGGCGGCGGGGCCATCGAAGGTGCTGGCGCAAGCCGGCGTGGCCGTCGATGCCGAGGGCGTCCTGCGGCTGAAAATGTCCGCCGACCCCGGCGGACGGCTCGCCAAGGAACACGCCGTCGCCGCCCGCGCCACGTTGGCCTCAAAGGCGGCCACCCCCAGCAAGCTCCGGAAGATTTCACTCAAGCACCTGGAACAGGTCATCCTTGAGAAACAGGGCGTGCTCGGCGATGAGGTCCGCAACCTGGCCGGCCTGCTCCGCGTCCGCTACGTCTTCTACTACCCCGACAGCCAGGACATCGTGCTGGCCGGGCCCGCCGAGGGCTGGCGGACCGACGCCTTCGGCCGCGTCGTGGGGATCGAGAGCGGGCGACCGGTCGTGCTCTTGGAGGACCTGGCCGTCGCGTTGCGGACCTTCGCCCCCGCCGGCCCCGCGAGCAGGCTCGTCGGCTGCTCGATCGATCCTACCCAGGAGGGCCTGGCCGCCATGCAGCGGTTCCTCGCCAGCATTCACCCGACCCCCGGCGACGTACAGATGATCGTCAACGGCCTGCGGACCAGTCTCGGCCTGCAGACGATCAGCGTCTTCGGCGTGTCGCCCAAGACGCATTTCGCCCAGGTCATGGTCGAGGCCGATTACCGAATGAAGCTGATCGGCATCGGCCTGGAGAAGCCGCCGGTCCGGCTGGTGAGCTACGTGGATCGGGCCACGCCTTCGCAGGTCAGCCGCAACGCCCTGGCCCGCTGGTTCTTCACCCCCGACTACCAGTGCGTCCGCACCACCGGCGACGGCCTGGCGATGGAACTGGTGGGCGACGGCGTCAAGGTGGTCGGCGCCGATGAGGTAGTCGGCGCCGGCGGCCAGCGCCAGTCGTCCGGGCAGGCGGACGCGGCCAGCCATGCGTTCGTGGCCAGCTTTACGAAGGTCTATTCCGAGCTGGCCGACAAGTCGCCCGTCTTCGCCCAACTCCGCAATCAGATCGACCTGTTGGTCGCGGCCGCGTACCTGCACGACCAGAATCTCTACGCCAAGGCCGGCTGGAAGATGGAAGTGCTGGGCGACGAGAAGGTCGTGCCGGTGGAGACCCAGAACGCGCCGAAGCAGGTATCGACCGCGGTCAATGCCCTCTGGAAGGGCCATCACCTGATGACGCCGGTCGGCGGCGGCGTGCAGATCGCGGCCCAGACGGCCCTATCGTCCGAGAACCTCCTCCGCGACGAGGACGGCAAGGTGGCCAAAGTCCGCCGGCAGACCAGGATCGAGTTGGCCAAGGGCCAGTGGTGGTGGGACTGATCCGTCTCCCCTCTCCCTCCGGGAGAGGGGCAGGGGGTGAGGGCTCGTCGGCGGCAGACTTGGCCCGTTTTCAACGGTCTCCGTACTCAGTACTGAGTACTCAGTACCCGGTACTCCGTGGCGGCGGGTCGTGTGCCCGACTTCTTCCACAAAGCAAGCCAGCGAGCCCAACCCCTATCGCTCAGCCATGGTTACCCTTGCCGGTCGGGCATTCAACTCCGGGTCTTGATACCACGACGGGATGCTCTGGACCAACCTATCTGCTTCCTGGCCGCGCAACTGGTGGCATGATCCCGCCTTGTCAACGACCGCCACAATCCTTTCTGTTCCCAACGGCAGAAGCTGGTCCTGGACGCGCAGGTATCGGCCGTCCTCCTCGACGCGCAACAGCTTGCCGTGAAAGTAAAATGTGGCTGTGCCGCGGCTTGGCTCATACGTCCTCAAGGACTCGATGCCGCTGGCCCCGCCTGTCCACCCCTCACCGTAACCTCTCCAGAAGGCTGGCAGTGTGCCGTGCGTGCCCGCATACGTGAACCCGGACGCAACAGCTTCGTCTCCGTCCATGCCTTCGTAGACAACCATGAATCGTTCAGTGAATACGATGCCAGTGCCGGCGTCGATTCCGCACTTCATCGGCATCGATTTGAACGGCGTTCCAGTGCCCATGCACGCGAGTACCACCAGGACGGCGGTCGCTACTCCCAGGAAGTATCCAAGGACGAGCTTCTTCATAATTCAATCCTCGTGTGGACCGACAATGATAATGATTGCGTCTCGTCGTCTATGCCATGGGCAGGTAGTCTGCCCAGCTTCTTTCCCGACGTGCCGACCGGCCCGCATCACGCCGACGGGCAGCAGCCGCCCGATTTTTCGATCTTGGCGGCGCGAGCACCGTCCGTCTTCAACTGGGGCACCTCGCTGAAGCAGTTTCCGAGGCACTCCAACAACTTCTCGTGGAACAACGTCGTCGCCGAGGCGAGCGAGTAGTGGCTCCATAGCCCCGACTTGCGGACCACCACCAGGCCCGCCTTCCGCAGGTAGGCCAGGTGCCGGGAGATCCGCGGCTGCGGGGCGCGAAGGATCGCCACGATGTCTCCCACGCAGAGTTCCCTGCCGAGCAAGAGGTGCAGGATCCGCAGCCGGGTCTGATCGGCGAATGCCCGAAAGACCAGGTCGGTGCCGCCCAGCGGCTTCAACTTGCGAGCCGCGGCGGTACTCGCATGATTGGCGCAGTTCCCCGCGCAAGACCGCGACTTTGCGGCAGTGCCGTGCGTCCCGTCCATGGCGTACTCCTAATCAGTTTGTGCAGTTCCGTCAAGCCGCGATGGGCCGTCATGTAGCCAGCACACGCCGTGTGCCGGATTCCGCACACGGCGTGTGCGGACTACATTTAATCGCTCCGCTTTCGAGCCGCAGGGTTCGCTTGGCACGCTCGGCCGCGCGGGGATCGTGCGTCACCATGACGATGGTCTTCCCCTCCGCGTTGAAATCGCCCAGGAAGCCGATGATCTGCCGGCTGGTCTCCGGGTCGAGGTTGCCCGTGGGCTCGTCGGCCAGAATGACCGCGGGATCGTTGGCTAACATCCGGGCCAGGGCGACTCGCTGCTGTTGGCCGACGCTCAACTCGCCCGGCTTGTGGTCGAGCCGGTCGGCCAATCCCACCCGTTTCAAGAGGGCCGTGGCCCGCTCCTTCTGCGTCTTCTCGTCCGTCCTGGCCAGGAAGAGCGGGACCTGG
The DNA here is from genome assembly GCA_050014815.1 of Thermoguttaceae bacterium. Classification (GTDB taxonomy): domain Bacteria; phylum Planctomycetota; class Planctomycetia; order Pirellulales; family Thermoguttaceae; genus JBEKCP01. The sequence goes on from JBEKCP010000226.1 coordinate 4,957, forward strand.
ACGTTCTCCAGCGCCGTCAGATAAGGCACCAGGTTGAAGGTCTGGAAGACGAAGCCGACCTTCTCTCTTCGCATTTGCGCCCGCTGGGCCGGGCTGAGGTCGTAAACCGACTCCGCTTCGAGCAGGACGCGGCCCTCGGAGGGCGAGAGCATGCCGCCGAGCATCAACAACAGCGTGCTCTTGCCGCTGCCGCTGGGGCCGACAACCGAGACGAAATCGCCCTCCGGAATATGGAGCGTTGCATTGTCGAGGGCCTTGACCAACTGCCCGCGATGACGGTACGTCTTGCTGACGTTTTCCATTCGCAACATGGATCAGACCTCCTGGAAAGTGGCACAAGGGTCGAGCCGGGCGGCACGCCGGGCCGGGAAGTAACTGGCCACTAGCGCCAGCGCCACGGAGACGCCAATCGCCAGCAGGGCCAACATTGGCATGGGCAGCACAATGACGCCCGCCAGCTTGGGGCCGAGGACGACGGCCAGGATCGTGCCCAGCACGTAGCCGCCAACTCCGCCGGCAACCCCGAGGATCAATGCCTTGAGCAAGAATATCCTGAGCACCAGGCCGGAATTGGCCCCCAGGGCCATCAGGGTGCCGATTTCCCGTCGCCGCTCGAAAACGTTGGCGTACATATAATTGGCGATGCTCGCACCGCCCACGAAGACGATAATGATCAAGAACATGAGCGAGAGGTTGGACATCATCCGGTTGATATTGATCTGCGAAGCCGCGATCTGGGCAACCGTGACCACCTTGGCGTCGGGCAGCAAATGATTGATCTTCTCGACCAGGCCCTTGGAAATCTCCTGGCAGCAGCCGATCACTTCGATGGCGTTGATGACCGGCCCCTTCTTCGACAACTCCTGGACGACGTGCAGGTGGGCGAAGATGCGGGAATCGTCCACGGTGCCGGTCTGCGGCAGCACGGCCGTGACGCTGAAGCGCCGGCCCAGCACGTCCAGCTTGTCGGCATCCTTGATCCCGAGCTTGGCCGCCACGTCGGCGCCCACGAGGACTTCGTTGTCTTCGAGGGTTTCGATGACTCGCTTGCGAGCCAGCGTCTTCTTGTCCTCCGATCCCATCATGCCGACCGAGGCGCCGCAGCCGATGGGGCGGGAGAAGATGCCCGCGCCGCCCCAGGCGGCCTTGGCCTGGAACTCGCTCTTGGGCAGGATGCCCGTGAGCGTAAAGGTCTTGCCCCCCAGTTCGACGGGAAGCGACAGCTTCGGCGAGATGTTGTCGAGTCCCGCCAGGTCCGACATTGCCAGCGTCGTGACGTATTCCTCGGGGATCGTCTCGCCCTGCATGTCGGCCGCGTAATAGTCTTGCAACGTGGATGACTTGGGGAGCACCAGCACGTTGGCCCCCAGGGAATCCATCTCGCGCGCTACGGCCATTTCGGAGTAGTGCGAGATGTTCTTGATCGATACGATCACCGTGATTCCCAGCAGGATCGCCAGGAAGCTGGTCAGCAGTTGGCTCTTGCGCTCGAAGATCTCGCGCAAGACGAGTGTTCGCAATCGCATGGTTTTGATCTCCTATTATTCGTGGCTAGGGCAGCGCACGCCAGCATGCTCGACACCAGCCCGACGCGCCAGCGAGGGAGATCGGTGGCCAGTCCCTCGTTTGCGCGTCGGGCTAGCGTGTGCCCATGGTTCTCGGGGCTAGTGATGGCAGGCACAGCCGGCGCCGCAGCCGGATTGTGCCGCCTTGATCTTGGCATCCAGTTGCGCTGCGGTGACTTCCCCCGCATACGTTCCGACGACGGAGCCCGGCGGGGACATTACGACCGTAACCGGACCACTCGTCTGCGGATCGACCTGAAGGCTCTTGAGGAACGGGGCCTCGGCCGGGTCGCCGGCGTCCAGCGTGACGACTTCGGCGGATTTGGCGTACTGCGGGTAGGCAACAAAGTCCTTGATTCCTTGTTGTACGGAAACCTGCTTGACCTGTGGCGTTGTACGGTCCACGCACAGGAGCACCAGCTTGCGTTCCTGGAGGGCCTTCATGCAGTTGGCGCACCCCGGGCTGACGAACGCTTGCAGAAGCTGGTTCTCGTCGAACCGGCATGGAAAGCCCTTCGTAATGGCGCCGTTGGGGGCGATCGACAACACCAGCGGCATGGGCGCGCGATCGACGCCGTAGCGAGCCACGATCGGCTGCTCGGCCAGGTCCGCCGTCTGGATCTCCAGGGAGTCCGCCTTGTCCGTCGCCTTGGCCATGGCCGCTTGGAACACGCCGCGCATAACGCGGCTCGCATAAGTGTCTTCCTTGTAGAAAAAGATGAACAGGTACTTGTTGTTCTTGGCCGCCTTTTCGAGGGCAGCCGCGCCCTGGCTGGCGAGAGCCGGGCGGGTCTCCACGACGGCCGGATCCGCTTGGACCGCGTGGGCCATCATCCCGAGTCCCATCGCTCCTATGAACAACGCAATCGCCGGTCGTGTCATTGTCAACATGCTTTCTCTCCTGGCAACGAGTCGTGAAACAGGAACCGTTTGTTTACGGGAGGATTCCCCTCCCTGGTAATTGAAATCGCATTTCTACCACATATTCGTCGTGGCGTATATGGCACCCAAGGCGGTTTTCTTCCGGTGGTGATTTTTCTGACAGGAGCGGCCGGGATGGCCAGAAAAAGGTGCATTTTCCGGGAAGTTTACTTCTTTGGACAGCAGCCGCCCGGCCCGCAGCCACAGCCCGCGTTGGCTTTGCCGAGCAGATCGACAAGGGCTTCCTTGTTTGTCGCCCCATCGAACCGGCCGATGGCCTTCCCGGGTGGGACAACGAGGACGGTAACGGCTTCCTTCGTTTCGGGCGGAACCTGAAGATCGGTTAAGAAGCTCGCTTCTTTCTTGTCCGAAGGGTCGAGGGTCACGATCTCGGTAGTGCCGGCGAACCGCACATCTGCCTTGAAGTCGCGGACGCCCTGCATCGCGGCATCGTTGGATTGCGTCTTGTCATTCTGGACGCACACGAAGACGGCTTTCCCATCCTGGAGTTGCTTCATAACTTTTTCCGCGCCCGCCGTGGCGAAGGCATCCAGGAGTTGTTGTTCCTCGAACTTGGTTGGAAAGCCGCCGGTGATGGCGCCATTGGGGGCCATCGCCAAGACCAGGGGCATCGGAGTGCGGCTCAGGTCGAACTTGTCTACAATGGCTTTCTCCGAGGCGTCCGTGATGTTGACGGCGACCGCTTGAGCGCGATCGGCCGCCTTTTCCATCGCGTCGTCAAAGACCTTGCGCATGGCGAGGGTCTGATCGTCCTCGGCCTTCGAGAAGAAAACAAACAGGTACTTGCCTGCGTCGGCCGCTTGCTTGATGGCGGCCATGCCTTTGCCCGATCCTCCCGACGGGTCGCTCGCTGACGCTTTCGACTGGTCTCTTGTTGCGCGGGCTTGCTCGCCCTCCGTCTGCGCGGTGCCGCTTCCGCAGCCTGTCAGAGCAACGGCGGTGAAGCTGCCGGAAACCAGCAGCAATCCCATTCCAACAAGACGCGAACACTTCATGGCATTGTCCTTTTGTCAATCGGCGGATACCCGAGGCCGGGGGCGCCCACCGCGAACGATCGACTATACACTATATTCGATCCGCCGCATATACTGATTTGGGCCATTTCCATGAGAACTGGAGGAATCCGCCGGGGTGGGGCGACCGGCCTATCACGACCGGGTTTCGCACCACCCGAAAGACGCATAGCGCTCGCGGAATTCCTTGGAGACTGGTTGACACGGGTCTGGCAATTTTTCTTGGCGGCTGTATACCAACCCGAAGCGCCAGCGAGGGGCATCCCGCGAT
>JBEKCP010000227.1:0-8710 GCA_050014815.1 Thermoguttaceae bacterium
GGAAGTAACTCGCCGCAAAGTATTCGATCAGGTAGCAGATCACCCCCTGGATCAAGAGCGACAAGAGCACGGCCCGCGGAATGTCCCGCTTCGCATTCTTGGCTTCTTCTCCCATCGACGTGACGGACTCGAACCCGACCAGGATCAGGATCGCGATGCAGGCCTGCACGATAATGAAGCTGAAATTGTGGGGCGCGACGACCGACGCCGCCGTTTGATGAAACTGGAAGGTGTCGGTCTTGCCAAGCTCGGGATGCTCCTTGTCCACGAGCTCCTGCGTGATGTCGTTGCCCTTATACTCCAGCACGAGCGGCTTGTCGGCCCCGCTGTCCTGCTCGACGACGTACTTGCCCTGGGCGTCCTTGAGCGGCTTGTCGTCGGGGCCGTTCTTCAGCACGACCTGGATCGGATTGCCGTCGGGATCGAGCGTGTAGCCGACCGATCCCTCGGTATGGTTCAGCCGGTAGCCGATGGCAATGACGGCGAAGACCAAGAGCGCGCTGATCTGCACGATGTTGATTGCGATGTTGACCCCGGTCGCCCCCACGATGCCCCGGTAGGCGATATAGGCCACGCCGAAGGAGAAGACGACGCAGAAGGCGATCATGAGCGTCGGGCTGTTGATGGCGGGGTTGAACACCTCGGGCCAGAGCTGGCCGGCGAGCCAGCCGAACAGGATGGCCGTCACGGCGACCATCACGCCCGGATAAACCCAATAGTACAGGTGGCTTGCCCAGCCGGTAATGAACTTGGCCAGCCGCGCGAATTTATAGGCGCGGGTCTTCGAGAGGAACGCCTGCTCGGCGAAGAAGTACGACGAGCCCGCCCCAGGGTAGAGCTTCGAGAGTTCGGCGTACGAGATGGCCGTCGCGAAGCACAACAGGAGCGCCACGACGATGCCGAACCAAATGGCCGAGCCGGCCATCGGGGCCCCGTATTGACACTGCATTGCGAACGTCAGCCACAAGAACGCCCCCGGCGCGATCAGCGCCATGGCGTTCATCGTCAGGCCGGTCAGGCCCAAGGTCTTCTTCATCTGAACGGGTTGGGATTCGGAAGCCATCGGACACCTCGCATTCTCGGGACGGGAAAACGGACTACCGAGAAGAGGGAAGGCAAATGTCGTGCCATGACGCTCACCTCACGTTTAGCGGGCGGGCTTGCCCGCCGAGTGAATCGTTGCCCCGGCCCGGCGGGCAAGCCCGCCCGCTAAACCGCGATAGCTGTCGTAAGACGCGTCAATAATTGTTGACGATCATGGACATGGCATCCGCATAATGCTTATTACACTGGCATTATCTGCACATGAACAAGGCATTTGTGGCACGCGCCACGTCATTTAGAATCGCATTTCCGCCGTCGTCACCGCGTCAGTACCGCTCTTGCATCACCCTAGCGTCCTATCGGACCCCTAATAAGAATGGTCTAGCAGCATCAGGCTTTGGCATCTGAAATGCTCCTCGTCTGACATATAATCTAGAGACGTGAATCCTTCACCGGTTCCAGACGGTCCCGGGGTCAGCGATGGAGATCACCTACGCCTGCCTTTCGTCGCAGGGACCTGTCCGGTCGAACAACGAGGACTTCGTAGGGTTCTGGTCCCCCCAAAGCCAGGATCTTGCCCGGTCCCACGGTGCACTGGTCGTCATTGCGGACGGCGTGGGAGGGCAGGGGCAGGGAGAGGTGGCCAGCCAGTTGGCCGTCCAGTCGGCGCTGGCCGCATTCGAGGGGTCCAAGCCCGACGTGCCGCCGAAGCAGCTCTTGTGGCAGGTCTTCAATGCCGCCAACCTGGCGGTCTACGACCGCGGCATGGCCCAACGGGCCGATGGCCGCATGGCCACCACCCTGACCGCCGCCTGTTTCCGCCACAACGAGGTGACGATCGCCCATGTGGGCGACTGCCGCGCCTACCTCGTCCAGGGCGGACGCATCCAGCAGCTTACGTCGGACCACTCGTACGTGGCCATGCAGTTGAAACTCGGGCTGATCTCGGCCAAGGAGGCCGCCACCAGCGACATGCGAAGCCTCCTGACCCGGAGCGTCGGCCGCGACCCCGTCGTGCAGGTCGATTTTCACACCCAGCCGGTCTATGGCGGCGACCTTTTCATCCAGTGCTCCGACGGCCTGCACCACTGCGTTACCGAGGAGGAGATCGCCGAGATCGTGACGCACGCCCGTCCGGACGAGGCTTGCCGCCAACTTGTGGCCCTGGCGGAAAAGCGCGGGACCGACGATAATCTCTCCGTGCAGGTGGTGCGGATCGACCGCGTCGAAGAGGTGATGTTCTACCGCGGATTGCCGATCTACCGCGAATTCGAGCCGCCGATGAGCAACGAAGTCGAAGTGGGCCAGGTCCTGGACGGGCGATTCCACATTACGGAGGTCATCAGCCGCAGCGGCATGGCCTCGATCTTCAAGGCGGTCGATCTGGCGACCAAGCAGCCGGCGGCCGTGAAGATCCCGTTCATGCAGTTCGAGAGCGACCCCGCCTTCTTCAGCCGGTTCCAGCGCGAGGAGGCCATCGGCAGGACCCTGAGCCACCCCTACGTGCTGCGGATCCTGCCGGTCGAAGAGAAGAGCCGGCCCTACATCGCCATGGAGTATCTCGACGGCCAGACGCTCCGCCAGGTCCTCCAGAGCGTCGAGCGGATGCCGGTGGCCGACGCCCTGGCGATCGCTGGGCGGATCTGCGAGGCCCTGGAGTACCTGCACTCGCAAAACGTCATCCATCGCGACCTGAAGCCGGAGAACGTGATGCTCTGCCGCGACGGCAGCATCCGCATCATGGACTTCGGCATCGCCAAGGTGGCCGGCCTGCGGCGGCTGACGTTCACGGGCTTCTCGGCCTCGATGGGCACTCCCGATTACATGGCCCCCGAGCAGGTGAAGGGCAAGCGGGGCGACGCGCGGACCGACCTTTACAGCCTCGGCGTGATGCTCTACGAGATGACCACCGGGGCGCTGCCGTTCGAGGGGAACAACCCTTACGCGATCATGCACGCCCGGCTGGTCGGCGATCCGGTGGCGCCGCGGAAGTGGAACCCGGAGCTTTCGCCCCAGGTCGAGGAGATCATCCTCCACGCCCTGGAGCGGCAGCCGTTCGACCGGTATCCGTCGGCCGCCGCGATGAAGATCGAGCTGGACCATCCGTCGTCGGTGGCGTTGACGGGGCGCCGCGAGCGGCTGCGGCCGCAGGTGCCCTGGAGGAGCCGGTGGCGCTCGATGCGGGTCGTGGTATTGGCCATTTTGCTGCCGATTGCGCTCCTGGCGGCGCTCTTGCTGGCGGCATGGCTCCGGCGGCGGTAAGAGCGTACTTTGAAATTGCGAACGAAAGGTCCCCTCTCCCTCTGGGAGAGGGTCAGTGTGAGGGCCGTCTGCGAGCGCAAACCGGCCAGGACGGCCATTCCAAGGAACCCGCGAAACCGTTATCTTATAACATATGACTGGACGGCAGTTCTACGACTGGCAGACATCCGGCGGGGCGGACGACGTGATGCGATTGGTCGACGCCCTGGAGCGGGCGGAGCTGTCCTGGTGTGTCATCGGGGGAGTGGCCGTCAACCACTGGGCCGCCGAGCCCATGGTCACGCGAGACGTGGACTTCGTGGTCGCCACCGCCCAGATCGACCGGGCCGTCGAAGTGCTCACTGAGGCAGGCTTCACGGCAGAGAGGCACGAGTGGTCGATCAACTTCCAAGGCAGGTCGCAGGTGAGCGTGCAACTCAGCACCGAGGAATTCTACCGCGACTTCCCCGCTCGCTCCGTCCCGGCCGACGTACACGGCATCCTTTTGCGAGTGGCGTCGCTGGAAGACACTCTGGCCGGGAAAATTAAGGCCTGGAACGAGCCCGGCCGCCGGCCCAGCAAGCGGGTTAAGGACCTGGCCGACATAGCGCGACTGATGGAAGCGCACCCGCACCTGCGGGCCCGCCTTCCCGAGAAGCTCCGGCAGTCGCTGGAAGCGACAGCCGGCAGCTCCGGGGACACATGACCTGACCCCAGTTTAGCGATCCCTCACTGCGGCACCGCTTCTCCGCTTTGGAAAATCGCGAAGTTGATGACCAACAGCCGCGACGGCACCGGGAGCCAGGGACTGGAAATTGGCGGCTCTGCTGGCCAACACAACGCCGCCGGTAAACCCGTCGGGCTTGCAAGCGATTCCCTCGCCGTGCGAAAACGGCAGGCGTTTGCCGCTGGGGCTGACAATCAAATCACCCCCGGAAGTAAACGTACGCGCCGATGATGCACGCCAGGACGAAGGCCGACGCCAGAACGTCGCGCCAGTCCCAACTGGCGCGGGTCCGGCGGCTGTCTTCCTCCGTCGCGGTGCCGAACGTCAGGCTGCGGATCTTCTCCTCGGCAGGCGCGGCCGTCAGGCAACTGACCGCCACCATCACCACGGCCGACACCACCGTGATCAGCACGCTGAAGTACTGGAAGTTGATGTTGTTCGTGATCCAGAGGGGCGATCCTTGCGCGTAGAGTTTCTGGATGCAAGAAGGAAAGTTATCCAAGCCCAGGGTGACCGGTGTATCGACCAGCATGCGGAAGACGCCCAGGATGAAACCGACGACCATGGCCCAGAGGCAGCCCTTGGCATTGAGCCGCTTGAAGAATACGCCGAAGAAGAAGACCACGAAGATGGGCGGCGCGAGGTAGCTTTGTATCTCCTGGAGATACTTGTAGAGGCTGTCCGCGTGCCGAACGACGGGGATCCACGCCAGGGCGATGGCCACCATCACGGCCGTGGCAATCCGGCCGGTGCGCACGAGCTCATGCTGACTGGCCCGAGGTTTCCACTTTCCATAGAGGTCCACGGTAAAAAGGGTGGAACACGCGTTGAATACGCCCGCCAGCGAGCCCATCAGGGCCGAAAGCAGGCCGGCCACCACGAGGCCCCGCAAACCAGTGGGCAACATGTACTTGACCATTAGCGGGAATGCGCCCTGAACCTCTTTGGGAATCGCTTTGCCGTCCGGCCCGAGAATCGTCCCGAGACCGGGGACCTTGCCGCTCCGGGCGAGCGCGAAGCAGATCAGGCCGGGGATGATGAACAGATATACGGGAAACAGCTTGAGGAAGGCGGCGAAGATACTGCCGCGGCGGGCGATCTGTTCGCTGGGGGCGCCCAAGGCGCGCTGCACGATGTACTGGTCGGTACACCAGTACCACAGGCCGATGATCGGCGCGCAAATAGCCATGCCCAACCAGGGGAAGTTGCCGTTGAAGTACCACGCCTCTCTCACGATCTCGCCGGCCGCGTTCTTCTCCAGCACGGGCGCCCAGGTTCCCTCGACGCCCGGCGGGATGAGCGGCTTCCAGAGATTGAACATGTCGGAGCCGCAAATCCGCCGGAGTTCCGTCCAGCCGCCCAGTGCATACAGCCCGTACACCGTGAGCACGGCAGAACCGGTGATCAGCACGACCGTTTGCACGGCGTCGTTGTAGGCCACGGCGCGCATCCCGCCGATCGCGGTATACAAGCCGGTCAGCACGATCACCAGGATCGATCCGATCCAGAAACTGTCGATATCGATCCAGCCCGCCTTCAAGTGAATATCCGGCAGCAGGACGCTGAACACGATGCCGCCGGCGAAGATGCCCACCGCGATCTTCGAGACGATGAACGTGATCAGCGAGACCACGGAGAGGACGTAGCGCGAGCCGGGCGAAAACCGCCGCTCGAGAAACTCCGGCATGGTGAAGACCATCGAGCGGGCGTAGAAGGGAACGAAGACCCACGCCAGCACAAGGAGGCACCAGGCGTGCAGCTCGTAATGGGCCATGGCCACGCCGTCCTTGGCGCCGGACCCGGCCAGGCCCACCACGTGCTCCGAGCCGATGTTCGAGGCGAAGATCGAGGCGCCGATGATCCACCAACTCAGGTTGCGGCCGGCCAGGAAGTAGTCGGCGGCCGTGTCTTTGCCCTTGAGCACGACCCACCACGCCACGCCCAACAGGACGCAGAAATAGAGGCCGATCATGAGCCAGTCCAGCCCGCCGAGCGAGGCGCCGGCCCCCGGGGGGGAAGACAACTCTGCGGCGGCCAGAAGAGTTGAGAGAGAAGTCATGGGGTTAGGCTTTCAGTGCAAACAGCCCATCCTGAAACACGTCCGAGAAGCAGGACCGTTGAGCGAACCCAGCGGGTAGATGTCTCCACAGCTTCGATGCGACCTCGTTGTTACGCGGTTTCCTTCTCGACGCCAGAAACGGAAATGGTACCCGATCTCTGCCGTCGCCGCCACGGGGGGTACGACGGTGAAAATCGCCCATGAATTATCGGGACTGGCCGCGGCCGGCTGAGCGTCTTATACTTAGGGGGTGCAGCAGAAGCCCCGCGCCGCATTGACGGGCTGTTCTTCGGCGCGATTTCCTGACATGTCACGCGACCCAAAACGCCGCCAGGTCATCTTCGAGGCCGCCAGGCTGCTCTATTCGCGGGACGAGTCGGAGTACCACCGGGCCAAGTTCCGGGCAGCTTGGCAGGTCTACGGCGGCGAGTTCTCCCAGGGCGATCTCCCCGCCAATCGCGAGGTCCGCCGGCAGGTCCTCGAGTTCGCCCGGGCCGACCATCGGGAGGAAAAAGGGGACTGTCCCCATTTGCCGGAACGGCCCGGAGGCGGGCACCATGCTCGCATGGTCGTCGCACAAATGGGGACTGTCCCCTTTTTCCCTCCAGGCGACCGCTTTCTCGTCTATGCACGGCTGCTGGCGCCGCTGGAGAAGATCCGTGAGAACCGCCAGGCGCACCCGGAAGGCGACCTGCTCTACCACAGCCTCCAGGTGTTCGAGCTGGCACGTCAGGAACTGCCCTACGACGAGGAGTTCCTGCTGGCGGCGCTGCTGCACGACGTGGGCAAGGCCATTGATCCGCGGGAGCACGCGGCGGCGGCCCTGGAGCTGCTCGACGGGTTCGTCACGCCGCGGACGGCCTGGCTGATCGAGCACCACGACGAGGGCCTGGCCCTGGCCGACCACACGCTTGGCGTGCGGTCGCGGCGGCAGCTGGCAGCCTCGGCCGACTTCGAGGAGTTGAGGCTCCTGGCCCGCTGCGACCGCCGGGGGCGGCAAGTCGGCGTCCCCGTGCCCGACATCGAGGAGGCCCTGCAATACGTCCGCGACTTGGCCGCGATGTGCGGGGAGTAGGCGTCGCAGGCGTAGCACTTCTGGGGTCGCACGTCACGTTTTTTGTCAGGCGGACTTGTCGGCAATATCGCCGACGATCTGGGTGACGCTGTCGTGATCGAACCAGACCGGGATGCCGCCGGGCTTCAGATAGACCGCCACGCCGTCGCGGACGACCATGGCCAACGGATGATCGACTTCAATCTGGTGGCCGCCAACGAGTTCGACGGTGAAAGGGTGGAACCGCTCTCGTTGCCCGAGCGCGGCCAGCGCCTGTTCGAAGTGTTCGGAAGTCATAATGCCAACCTTTCCCCCACGCGCAGATTAGTATAGGTCGATAGTGTTGGTTTTGCAAGGTCTCCGGAAAATGCCCCCCAAAAGGTGACGGGCATCAAATCGAGGCAAAGGGGATCGATCCCGCGGTCGCAGGTTTCCCAACTTTTCCAGATTTGGTGCCTGTCACCTTTTTTTCGGCCCTTCACCCTCAGGCGGTCCACTCGCCGGTCCCCCAGCACGTCGCCGTCGAAACAATCGGGGGCCGTGGTATAATTCCGCTGTGGCACTTTGAATATCGTTCCTGAAAGGCGAACAGGATGAATGCAGAAACCGTTCGGGAATTCCTTACCCGGCAGCCGTTTCAACCGCTCCAAGTTCACTTGTCAAGCGGCGAAATTCATCAAATTCCCCATCCCGAATTCGGCATGCTGCTCAAATCCACGTTGGTCATCGGCGTCCCGGATTCAGACCAGGTGATCTGCTGCGCCTTGCTGCACATTGCCAGCATCGAGCGGATGCCGGCGGCGCAACCCGCCTAGCAGGTCATCCCTTGCCGTTGCGGGATTCCAGGGCGCCGATTTTTTTGAGTCGGCGGGCGTGGCGGCCACCCTCGAAGGGGGTCTTCAGCCAGATTTCCACCAGGCGGTCAACGAGCCGATCGCCCAGCATGTCGCCCGAAAGGCACAGCACGTTAAGATCGTTGTGCCGACGGCTCAATTCGGCCGTCACGTCGTCGTAGCAGGGCGCGGCGCGGACCCCGGGGATCTTGTTGGCGGCGATGCACATCCCCAGGCCGGAGCCGCAGATCAGAATCCCGCGATCCACCTCATGGCTGGCGACCTTGCGACCGACCAAGGCGGCAATGTCCGGGTAGTCCACCGGTTCCGGTCCGTGGCTGCCAACGTCGACGACCTCCTGGCCGAGTCGGGTGAGCAACTCGACCAGGTTGGTCCGCATTGAAAGGCCTCGATGATCACTACCGACCGCGATTCGCATGGAGTCCAGCCTGACCTCACTTCCGGCCCGAATTCACACGAGATTCATCTTAGCCGCATAGGACAGACGAGACAAGCCCCCCCTGATGGAGAGGCGATTGCGCAGAGGGTGGAGGGCGGACGAAAGCCCTTTTGCGTTTTCCAACTCCCGTTTGCACACTGACTGATTACAATAGAGGGAACGAGGAAACCGCAGCAATTCCATGAATTCTCCGCCTTCCGCCTTCCGCCTTCCGCCGGGTACCCTCTGGGTGCCCTTCGCCGGGTGTCTTGCCGCGGTCCTTGTCCTTGCAGGATGGCTGTCGGCGGCAGAG
>JBEKCP010000228.1:0-8702 GCA_050014815.1 Thermoguttaceae bacterium
TGGACCCTTGGCCGGGTCGGATATTGCGGGCTGAAATCGATCACGACGGCCTCGACCCCGTTGGAAAGCGTCACGATCTGGCCGATCGGAAACGGCGGAACGATCCGGTAGAACGTGGCCTCGACCACCGGGTCGAAGAACCCGCGGCAGATGGTCCGCATCTCGTGGAGAGTGCGGACCGGCAGCTTGGCCGGCGAGTAGCACCGCTGGGTGGTGGCCGCGTCGTAGACGTCGGCGAGGACGGCGATCCGTGAGAAGATAGGGATCTGCCGGCCGGCCAGCGGCGTCAGTTCCTCGCCGGTCACCGGGTCGAACCGCGCGGGATAGCCGGTGCCGTTGTATCGCTGATGATGGTTCAGCACGACCTGGGCGACCGCGGCCGGGACGCTGCCGCGGACGATCTCGTAGCCGCAGATGGTGTGCCGCTGCATCTCGGCCCGCTCCTCGGGCGTCAGCTTGCCCGGCTTGTCCAGGATCTCCCGCGAAACGTGCATCTTGCCGACGTCGTGAAGCAGGCAGCCCAGCCCGAGCAGGTTCAGGTCCTTGGCCTCCCGCGCCGTCTTGTGGAGCCGCTGGTCGATCACGTACCGCTCCAGCTTCATTCCCAGCAGCAGGGCCAGGTAGCAGACGTTGGCCGAGTGCGCGATGAGGTAATTGTCGAAGGCGTCGAGCTTCTCCAGGAGAATGTTGGTGTCCGAGTGGTTCTTCAGGAAATCGAACAGCCCGGCGATCGAGGTCTGGAAATCGGCCAGGTTGATCTCGGCGGTCGAGCCGCGGAGCATCGACTGGAAGCTCTCGCGCACGCGGAGGTAGACCTCCCGCTGGTGATCGGCCAGCCCCTCGTCGATCAAGTCCTCGAGGAACTCGAAATCGTGATTGCGGACCCAGACCTCCATGATCCCCAATTGCTTCAGCCGGGGGATCATGTCGATCGGGATGGCCTTGTCCCGCTGGACCAGGAAGAGGTAGGGATCGTGGGGCAGCGGGATCGGTCGGGCCAGGATCATTCCTGGCTGCACCTTGTCGATTGGGATGCGTAACATGACCTGTCCCCGAGAAAGTCCATTCGTTGAGCAAGCTCAATATAAAATTAGCTTACAGAACCGAAACGAACCGCGAGGCACCGCGAGAAGCCCACGGCGCTGCCGAAGGAAGCGGTTGTAGGGGCTGGATCGACGACGCCGCTCGACCGGTTTAGCGGGCGGGCTTGCCCGCCGAGCGACTCGTGGACCAAACTCGGCGGGCAAGCCCGCCCGCTAAACGTGCTCAACCCAACGATTTGGGCGCGCCAGGGGACTGGCCGACTCAGCCGCGGAGGGTTGCCCGCTGGATCGTATGCTTCTCCAGCGAACCGGGGTCCGGCTCGATGCCGATTCCGGGCGCGGTCCAGAGGGGGACGCGCATCACGCCGTCGGCCGGGTCCCGGGCCGGCCGGAGCGGCTCGGCCAGGTCCGCCGCGAGGACCTCGTCGGACGGGAACTAGCCGGCCGGATAGCACGCGCAACGCAAATGGGACCCGAACCCGTTTCTTTCCCTACACCAGCGAGCGGGGCCGTAAAGTTAAAAGTTAAGGTCTGACCCCGCTGCTCTGCGAGGTACAACACCAACGGCTCCAGCTTCGCCGATTGTCGATGGACCTGGAATATTTTGATCGCGCTCAACGACAAAACAAGTCCGGTCACCGCGACTATCAACAGCGTGTTATTCTTCGTCATGCGACACTCCGCTTTATAGGACAGCACTTCTCTTGTTTCCTGTCACGGGTCTCGATGGCCCTCGACGAATTGGAAGGCATAAAGGTGGGCACGCCGTAATTCGAGTCTGAGTCGCACCGACCGGTCGCTCAAGGTTCCCAGGTCGGTTCGGCCTTTCCAGGATACGGTGTGGCAGACGGCGTCGGTGGTCACCGGATCGCAGTCGGCAAGGCCGAAACCGGCAATCTCGGTCTCCTTTTCGTCGAGCAAGGCGACTCGCAACGAACCACCTCCGCTGGCATCAACGTTTACAGTGAGGTTCTTGCCGGTGAACTGAAACGACTTGGTGAGTGCTGTGCCGGGCTTTTCTCCGGCTTGCAGGGAAACGAACCCGTCCAACCGTTGGGTGAGACGCAACAGACGATCATAACCCGGCCCATCGTGTTCAACCCCGCGGTAGTGCGCGCCGCCATGCTCGGTGAAACGCACGGTACCGAACTGCCACAACTCGTCGCCTCGTCGGGCGAGGCCGTTCTCCATCAAAGCTTCCAAGACCTTGCGTCCACCCAATTCCCATCCCGACGGGAGGTAGTAGGGTGTCTCGTAGGGTTTCCATGTCCTGCCGTCGCGACTGACCATCAGGAAACTTCCGGGCCGGATATTAGTCTTGCCCACGTACCGCCAAGGGAAGGCGAGGTAAACGTCGGGGGCATGTGGGTACTTCAGCGCCATGTGACGATAGACCTCGCCGAAACTCTCGACCTCTGGCAATTCGCCGGTGTTCGGTTTGGCCAGTGGAAACGTGTAGTGGAAGGCCGGTTTTTGGACGGGTTTGAAAGGCCAAGGGGTAAGGATGTCATCGAGTTCCACCAGCGCGGTGCTGCGGAAAGTCCGCTTGCCACCAATCATGCGGATGAAGGCGCCGAATCGTCCCTGCTGGTCGTCCCACCACATGGCAATGGTTCCATCCGGATCGAAGGGCAGTGCGATCGTTTCGTTGCGCCGCCAGCGCAGGCCATCCTGAGAGGTAAATACGTAGAAACCACGACTCATGCAGTATGCCACATACTTGTAGCGTTCGTTGGCCGCGACATCGGGTCGCGGATCCTTGAAGACCATGCCTTGAGCGACCTGTCTCATGACGATATTGTTGCGGGACGATCCGTCCCAGTCCACCAACCCCAGTTCCGGTTTCTCCCAGTGCAAACCGTCCTTCGATCGAGCGACAGCGATCACATGTTGTTTTCCGCCAAACATGCCGCCATTGGCATAGAACAGGCGCAGTTCGCCTTCGTCATCAAAGATCGAACCGATATCCGGCACTCCTGAACCGAAACGCGGCGTGCCGTCCCAAGTTCGGTCGCTGCGGAAATCGGTGACCTCGCGTTTCTGGGGCGGATGGACGACGAAACTGAGCCCGTCGTTCTTGTCCAACAACGCGTCATCAATGAAGACGTGCTTGCGGCCACCGAGAGGCAATGGTCCTTTCGTACCGCCCGGCGGGAAGAGTAGCACCGGCCCGGATGCTGCAGTCGGCGGAGCAGACCGTCGCCGTTGGTTTCGCGAGAAACTGCCGGGAACAATGAACGCATCTTGACTATAGCGCGCCACATCCGATATCCGCAGTTCGTCCAAGACGCCGCAGAGTTCCTGTTTGCCATCACGATCTCGTCCGATGCGCAGGGAGGTCAATACTCCCATTAACGGCAGGAATCCGCCCTTGCCCGGCAACGTCTGGACCTGGCCGTCCAACCAGTGCCGGATTTGCCGCTGATCATGGCCGAAAACGAAGGCGATGTGATGCCAGGCACCGTCATTGAGTCGTGCCGTGTCAGTGGGAATGGCCAGGGCGAAATCCCACGGAGCGCCTTTCAGAGTCTTGCTGACCAGCACGAATTGGCGACGTTCGGCATCGATCAGTAGTGCATTGAAGCCGTGGTTCGCTGTGACGTCAGGCGGAGGCGACTCATTGCGCAGTTCAAGAAACACACCCCGTCCGGTTTGGTTGCTCTGGGACCGGAACCAGCATTCGATCGTCCAGTCTCCATTCCCGAGGTTGCAGCGTTCGGGCACTGCGTGTCCGCGACCCGGGATCGGGGACGATCCCCCGAGAGAGTAGTCGGTGGGCCAGGTCACGCCCAGACCCGATCCGATCGGCAGGGACAGACCGCGCCCGAATTTCCCATCGACAAGACCGCGGCGCCCTTCCAGTACATCTGCGACGGGTGTACGACCGCCGCTATCCAGACGCAGATCCAGTTGCAAGGGGCCTGCATCCGTAAGGGTCACGTTCGGATACTGCGGTTCATCGAAGAGCCACAGTGCGACGGTATGGTCATCGACGGCATCGGCGAGGCCGGATGAAAGATCCGCCGCCCGAATTTGACCGTTGGTCACGATCAAGAGCAATAGAATGCCGAGTTGTATACAAATCGGTTGGTCTTGTCTTGGTAAATACCTCATATTGTTCGGAACATCATTTCATGGTGTAACTATCACTTTCACGGCATCCTTGTCATCCCTCGCGGTGCGAACCGCCTCCGCGATGGAAGGATAGGAAATTGCATTCCTGCCCCAGGGATGAGTGTAGTTGGAGAAGAGTAGTAGAGCAAGGGGGGCAGGGCGGCTAGCCGCCCTGCCCCCCTTGTTCCCTTGGAAAGCCTTTTGCCGCAGTTTCTCGAGCGAAGTTGAGCGGATTGGTGGTCGCTCATTCAGCAAAATGGGGGTTTACTATCGGCCAAGAGGTGGTGGATCGCGGCGTGCGCGCGCGGCGGCTCGCAGACCACTCGCCTCGATGAGGATCAGAAGGCGGGGTCGAACGTGTCGCCGTCCGCGTGGAAGGTCACTTCCCAGGGCTCGTCGGAGGAAGCCGCCCGGCTGTCCCAATCCGGGTCCGGGACGTAAGTCAGTTCCCGGGGTCCATCGGAAGACGCCGTCTGGCCGTCCCCATCACCATCGGGGACGTAGACCGCGCCGCTTCCAGAGGGTGGCGGCCTTGGCGACGCCACCCGCAAGCGGGTACCCGGCCACAGGCCGCAGTGCCGCAAGATCCTCTCGATCACGGCCCCCCGACCATCGCTGCGCTCTGGTGCCCGTGGCTCGATAAAGGCAACCGGTCAAGGCCTGATGCCGCCGCGGCGATTTTCAAGAACGGCTGCCGCGGCACATGACGCGCTGCCCGCTTAGCCTGTCGTGATGATTCGAGCGACCAACACCGGGTACGTCACAGAGACGACAGCGCAACGATAAACGGGCGACCTTTCTGGAGCGCGTTGATGAGTCGAGCATCGGCTGTGATAAAGGAGCACCCCTCCCGCTCGGCCAGCGCGACATAAAGGCAGTCGTAAAACGAAATTCGTGCGGCAGAGGCCAGGGCGTACGCCTCGGGGACCAGGGGAAGCGAGGGGGCAAGGCGCGGCAGGGTCCCGAGGACATCACTCAACAGAACTGAGCCACGCGCCGGAGTGATTAGCCCTCGGCGTTCCGCCTTCGTAACCGCGTGAGCGACTTCGACGGGAAACACGTCGGGAGCCAGGAGGTCGTGAATGCGCCGTTCAAAACCATCCCGAAGGGCATCGGCTTCGTCCGAATCGGCTTCGGGCAGGACCCACTTCAACGCCACCGATGCGTCCAGAACATACTTCATTCGTCGCGGATTTCCCGAACGAGTTCGGCTGCAATGTTCATCACGCCATTCTCTCTGCGCAGCTCCTCGCGGATGCGGACAGCTTCCTCTCTAGTGTGTTTCAGGACGACAGGATCGGCCTTGTGCGTGAGCGCGAAGCGGACGGCCTCCTCAAGTTCGGTTGTTGAAGTGGTGGTGCTCATGTAACTATTGTCCATTACAAGGTTTGCGTCGTCAAGGTCGAGTCATCAGGTCAGCAATCGCCGCTCCGAAATTCGATTTAACCATTGTTGGCCTCGGCAGTTATGATCGAAGATGATCTTCGGGGGGGGGCCCTCTCCCGCAAGGGGCGAGGGCACCATGACAGCCAACTCGCCCTGACGTCTCCCGGAGGGCTTGGGTCCCTGCAGGCAGGCAACACGGAGTGTGCAAAGAAATGCTAGCCGCGGAGGGTTGCCCGCTGGATCGTGTGCTCCTCCAGCGAGCCGGGGTCGGGCTCGATGCCGATTCCGGGCGCGGTCCAGAGGGGGACGCGCATCACGCCGTCGGCCGGGTCCCGGGCCGGCCGGAGCGGCTCGGCCAGGTCTGCCGCGAGGACCTCGTCGGACGGGAAGAAGTCGGCCGGATAGCGGCAATTGGCCTTGGCCGCCATGGCCAGCTCGAATCGCGCGCCGATCGCGCTTTGCGCCAGCGCGCCCGTCCAGCACGAGACGCCGCCGGCGAGGCAGGCATCGTGGATCGCCCCGGCGGCGGTCAAGCCGCCGACCTTGCCCGGCGTCACGCAAACCCATTGGCAACTCTTCAGGTCCAGGGCCATTTCCGCCTGGGCGAGGGTGGTGACGCCTTCGTCCAGGCCGATCGGCGTCCGCACGGCCTCCTGAACCATCGCGTGGCCGACGAGGTCGTCCGGCGGCAGCGGTTGTTCGATCATCGCCAGGCCGAAGTCGTCCAGCCGGCAGAGCATCTCCATGTGCTCCAGGCCGAGTTGGCCCTCGCAGTCGATGTGGAACGTCTGGCCGGGAAACTCCTGCCGGACGAGGCGGAGCATCTCGACGTCCCAACCGGGGCGGAACATGAGCTTGATCCGGGCGAAGCCGGCATCCGTGGCCCGGCCGATCCCGGCGAGGAACTCCTCGACCGACGGCATCCGGTCGAAGGTGGGGCCGACCTCGACCGCCCCGCGGGAAGAGCCCAGGAGCTGGTGGAGCGGCCGGCCTTCGAGCCGGGCCCGCAGGTCCCACCAGGCAGTGTCCAAGGCGGCCTTGGCCAGCAAGTTGCCGCGGAAAATGGCCAGCCGCCGGCGGAGGTCCTCGGCCGAGTCGATCGTCGCGCCGGCCAGGGCCGGTGAGAGCCAATCCCTTAGCACAGCGAACACCCCGGCGGCCCACTCGCTGCTGGCCGTTGGGGCGTTGCCCGGCCCGGCCTCGCCCCAGCCCACGGCTCCCCCGTGGGCCATCCGCACCACGACGGTCTGGAGCGCCTCCTGCCGCCGCCCGGCAACGTCCCGCGGCCGTTTCAGCGGAAGAGCGACGTGGAACAGATCTATGGTGTCGATGTGCATGGGAAGGGATTAGGGATTGGGGGTTAGGGATTGGGGATTGCAAATTGAGAATTGCAAATTGCAAATCTCAAATTTCCAATTTGCAATTTGCAATTGCCAATTTGCAATCCTTCCGCCCTCCGCCTTCCGTCCTCCGCCATCTCCCCAATCCCCCAGTCGCCAACCCCGCGACGCAGTCGCGGGGCTTTCCCTAATCCCTAATCCCCAATCCCTAATCCCTCCCTTGCGCCAGCTCGATCGCCTTGAGCAGTCCGCGGGCCTTGTTCATCGTCTCGTGCCACTCGTCGGCCGGCTGGCTGTCGGCGACGATGCCGGCCCCGACCTGGACGTAGGCCTTGTCGCCGTGGACGACGATGGTTCGCAGGGCGATGCAGGTGTCCATGTTGCCGTTGAAATCGACGTAGCCGACAGCGCCGGCATACGGGCCGCGGCGGCAGGGCTCCAGCTCGTCGATGATTTCCATCGCCCGGACCTTTGGCGCGCCGGAGACGGTGCCGGCGGGGAGGCAGGCCTGGAGGGCGTCGAAGGCCCCCTTGCCCGGCGCCAACCGGCCGCAGACGTTCGACGTGATGTGCATCACGTGGCTGTATCGCTCGATGGTCATGACGTCGGTCACTTCGACGGAGCGATACTGCGAGACGCGTCCGACGTCGTTGCGGCCCAGGTCGACGAGCATGACGTGCTCGGCCCGTTCCTTCGGGTCGGCCAGGAGTTCCTCGGCCAACCGGCGATCCTCCTCGCCGGTGTCGCCGCGCCGCCGGGTCCCGGCCAGGGGGCGGACGGTCACCTGGCCGTCGACCACCCGCACCATGACCTCCGGCGAGCTGCCCACCAGCGTGACGCTGGGCGTGCGAAGGTAGAACATGAAGGGACTGGGGTTGACCACCCGCAGCGTGCGATAGATCTCGAAGGGATGGGCCCGGAGCGGCACTTCGAGCCGCTGGCTCGGGACGACCTGGAAGATATCGCCCGCCCGGATGTACTCGACGCACCGCCGGACCGCCTCTTCGAACTGCCCCCGGGTGAAGTTCGACTGGTACGCGAGGTGGACCTCCCCGCCGGGGCGGATGTCCAGCGGCTCGAGGCCGCCCGGCTGCGAGGCCAGTTGGTCGACCAGGGCGTCGATGCGGCGCCGGGCTTCCGCGTAGGCCGACTCGGGTGTCGCGCGGGGCTTGTCCAACCGGGCCAGGACCACCACGTCCATCGTCTTGGCGACGTTGTCGAAGACCACCATCTGGTCGTAGAAGGCGAAGGCCATGTCGGGCAGATGGCGGTCGTCGGGCGGAGCATGGGGCAACCGCTCGAAGTAGCGGACCGTGTCGTAGCCGGCGTACCCGACCGCCCCGGCGCAGAACGGCGGCAGCCCCGGCCAGTGTACCGCCCGGATCGCCTCGACCCGCCGCCGCAATTCATCCAGCGGATTGGCGCACTCCAGCGAACGGGTCACGAGCGTCGGCTGGCCGCCGGCCGAAACGCCCGACTCCGCGCTGGTGATCACCCGGTTCCCGTACGACTCGATCTCGAAGAACGGGTTGGTCGCCAGGAAGCTGTAGCGTCCGACCTTCTCCCCGCCGACGACGCTCTCGAACAGGCAGGCGCAACGGCCGGCGTCGATCCGGTGGAACGCGCTGACGGGCGTCAGGGCGTCGCTCAGCAGGCGGCGGCGGACGGGCACCAGCGTGGCGTCCACCGCCAGCTTCCGAAAGGTCTCGAAGTCCGGTTCGTAGGCGGCCGGCGGACCCGCAAGCGGGTGCCCCGCCGGCCTTTTCAATGTCCCTTTATCCATGGGAACACTGTACCAATTCGTGCCGCGCGATGCAAC
>JBEKCP010000229.1:0-14772 GCA_050014815.1 Thermoguttaceae bacterium
GGCATCGCCGTGAACCAGCTCCGCATCAACTGCAGGGCCTTGCCTCGGCCGTCCAGCGGCTGGACCGAGATCGGCGTATTGGCAGGCACCGTGAAATAGGCCGAACCGTCCTCGTGGATCGGCACGGTGCCCAAGATGCGCTTTACGTCCCAGCCGCCGTCGGTCCCCACCGCTTCATGCCCGCCGGTGCCGTGGTACCCCACGGCATAGGCATAGCGCGGGTCGCTCCGCCGTTGCGTCCCGCAGTGGTCGCCGTTCCCACCCGAGGCCGTCAACCATTTATTGTCAAAAAGGGCGCCGGATTTGGATGGCTTCGTGTTTGCGGTTTTCGTTCCGGGGCCACCCGTCGGACCAGAAGTGGCCACCACTTCGGATGCAGGGAACGTGCCCTTTTCACACCCCCAGGGTATGCTGCCCATCTGCTTGACAGTCGTTGTTCGGCCAAGTATTGTGACCACACGGTCTCTTACCCTGAGTAAGCAGTGTGGACGGAGTTGTTTCATTGTGACCCCGAAACTCGAAAAGAGAGAGTTGCCATGCGAAGCATGATTGCTGTCCTGTGCCTCACGGTCTTCGGCGCCGTCGCTTCGGCTGTCGGCGCCGACATCCTCGACAAGAGCTTTGAGGCGCTGAAGGCTTACGACTGGGGTCAAGATCGCGCGCCGCTGCGGGCGATCGAGGACGCCGTGGTCGCCACCCACGGGGACGCCGCCGCCCGCAAGGACCTCGAAACCCGGTTGGTGGCCGCGATCACGTTTCCATTCCGATCGGCCAAAGACGGGAGACCCTTGCCGTGAAAAGGGCTTGCGTGTTCTTGTCGGGGATTGTCGCTCTGGCGCTGGCAGTCGCATTTGCCGGTACATTGCGGGCGGCCGACGCCCCGGGCGACGAACTCGTCGAGATGATCGTCACGCTGGTGAGCGACCAGGACCGCGACATGCGAGCCGTAGGGCTCCAGCAGGTGCGCGAGGAGGCGAAAGGCGCCGCGGCCACCAGGAAGTTCTCGGCCCTGCTGCCCAAACTGCCGACCGAGGCCCAGGCCGGATTGCTCGACGCCCTGGGCGATCGGGGCGACAACACGGCCCGGCCCGCCGTCCTGGAAATGCTCCGCAGTCAGGAGGAGCCGGTGCGCGCGGCTGCGCTGCGTGCGCTGGGCACGCTGGGCGATACGGCCGACGTGCCGCTCTTGGCGAAATGGCTGGCCGCTGTCGGCGCCGAGAAGACAGCCGCCAAGGCCGCCTTGGTCCGCCTGCACGGACAAGGCGTCAGCGCGGCCATTATCGGCGAGGCGAAACAGGCAAAGCCCGAAATCCGGATTGATTTGCTTGGCGTGTTGGCGGCCCGCGGAGCTACCGACGGCGTGCCCCTCGTGCTCGAAGCCGCCGGTGACGCCGACGCCGGCGTGCGGCTGGCGGCCCTGGCGGCACTCCGCGCGCTGGCCGGCAAGGAGCATGCCGCAGCCGTAGTCAAGGTCCTGAAAGCGGCCAAGGACAGCCAGGAGCAGTGGCAGGCGGAAACGGCGCTGCTGACCGTCTGTACCCGCGGACGCGAGGGCTGCGTCGATGCGATCCTGGCCGGCATGGCCGACGCCGGTCCGGCCGCCGCGGAATCGCTCTTGCGGGCACTGGCGCGGTCGGGCGGCGACAAGGCCCTGGGTGCGATCGTCGCCGCTACGAAAGACGAGCGGCCCGCTGTGGGCGCCGAAGCCGTGCGCGTGCTGGCGTACTGGCGGACGGCAGAAGCCATTCCTCACCTGCTGGCGATCGCGAAACAGGCCGGACCGATCGGACATCACGCGACGGCCGTGCAGGGCCTGATACGATTGGCCAGCCCGGTACAAGACAGGCCGGCCAATATGGCGCTATTGGGCGAGGCGATGAAGCTTGCTCGGCGCAGCGAGGAAAAGCGCATGGTGTTGGGGGTTCTCGGCGGCGTCGCCACCAAGGAATCACTGGCCCTGGTTACGCCCGCCATGGACGATCCCGACTTGACCGACGAAGCTTGCCTGGCAGCGGTGCTTATTGCCCAGAAGCTGCCCCGCGTGGATCAAGCCACGCGGCGCGCGGTGTTTGAGAAGGCTGCCGCCAAGGCGAAGGATCGGCAAATCCGCGAGAGAGCGAAGGAGGCGATCAAGGGTGAGCAGGTGCGCTAAACGCGATGAGCAACCAGGCCGGCCGGCCCCGTTGCAAGCGACCTTGCGATGCCTTATATTGTTGGTAACATTCGCTTTCCCGGGGAGATTGCCGCGTATTGCGGGGACAACTACTTCGTTTCCCTGCCGCCGCGGAACCCCGGGGACCAATCCAGGAGGTGCAGTGCGATGTCGCGATTCACGATGACCATTGTTTGTCTTGTGCTGTTGGGCAGTCAGGGTTTCGGAGATAACAAGTTCCCAACGCGGCTGAAGGCCAGCGATCCCGCCACGTGGAAACCGGCCGTCTGCAAGGCCGTCGTGCCGGCCGGAGGCGTGACGCTCGACGACGCCGGCCTCTTCAAGCCGGTTATGGAGAACAACATCGAGTACCTCCTGAAGTCTTTCTCCGTCAACCACATGCTCGTGCCGTTCCGGCAGCGGGCGGGCCGGAAAGATCCGCCGGACGACAAGCCCCAGGTGAAATTCTGGGACACCGACCTCCGCGGCTCCAGCGCCGGGCGGTTCATGATGGGCGCCGGCAACACGCTTCGCTGGATCGAACACCCGGAACTCCGCAAACGGCTCGACGAGCTGATCGACGGCATCGAGGCCTGCCGCGGGCCCAACGGATACATCCTGGCCTATCCGCCCGACAAGGTCCGCAGCGAAGAGCCGAACTACGGCCGGGCCTGGTTCACCCACGGGCTTATCGAAGCGGCGATCGCCGGAAACCCGAAGGCCTATGGGCTCCTCCGCGGCCATGCCGACTGGTTCAACCAGTGGGACATGCTCCCAAAGTTGCTCTACCACGACCACAACAGCCACCAGGGACATATCGCCAGCACGCGAACGTACTTCACGCCCATCGGCAAGCCGGAAGACCTGCAGACGGCCGAGAAGTATTACGTGTGCGATTGGTGGATGGACCAGTTGGCCGCGCACCAGGAGGAAGCCGTCTGGAAGTATCCTCTGCAAAACCCGCACAGCTACCTCATCACCAGCTTCGAAGCCTACCTGGACCACTACCTGGCGACCGGCGACCGGAAGTACCTTGAAGCGATGGTCGGCGCGTGGGACCTGATCCACGACAAATGGGAACACGTCGGCGGCAGCATGGCCATCTGCGAGGGCAAACCCAACTACCCGCCCGGGTCGTATTACATCACGACCAAGGGTCACACGGGCGAGACCTGCGGCAGCGTGTTTTGGATCAAGTTCAACCAGCGGTTCCACCGGTTTTATCCGGAAGACGAGAAATACGTCGGCGAGATCGAGAAATCGATCTACAACGTGTGCCTCGCCAACCAGGTGGGCAGCCAGGGAATTCGCTACCACGCGCGGCTGGAGGGCCGCAAGGAAGCCCCGACGGTCCAGAACACCTGCTGCGAGGGCCAAGGCACCCGGTTCTTCGGATCGTTGCCCGAGTATATCTACTCGCTCGCCGAAGACGGCCTGTACGTGAACCTCTACGAACCGTCGGCGATTCGATGGCCGTTGGCGGGCCAGCCGCTTAGCCTGACAATGAAGACCAGCTTCCCGTTCCAACCCGAGGTGTCCATGAAGCTCGCCACGGAAAAGCCCGCCAAGATGAAGCTCCGCGTGCGGGTGCCTTCCTGGGCTGCCGGCGACGTCCCCATCAGCGTCAACGGCCGACAGACGATGGTCGGCAAGCCGGGCAGCTACGCGGTGTTGGACCGCACGTGGACCGACGGCGATACGGTGACGTTCAGCCTGCCCATGGGCTTTCGCGTGACCCGCTACACGGGGGCCGACCAGATTGCCGGGCACCAACGCTACGCCTTCGAGTTCGGCCCGGTCTTGTTGGCAGTGGTAGGACCGCCCGGGCAGATCGCCCACGATCCGGCCAGGCCGCAGGACTGGCTCAAGCCCCGGCCGGACCGCCCCCTGCACTTTGACATCGCGGGCGATTCCGAACACAGGTTCATGCCCTACTGGCAGGTCACGAACGAAACTTACACCTGTTTCCCGGTGGTTGAGTTGGCTGCGAAGCCGTGAACGGCCGGCCGCGCGTGCAACCCGAAGGAAGCCTCGATGACGACCTTGATCGACCTGTCGCATCCACTGGAGCACGGCCAGCTCAATTTTCCCTTCGACCCGAAGATCAGCGTGGTCGTCCACAACACGATCCCCGCGATCGGCTACAACATCACGCAGATCAGCATGTCGACGCACCAGGGGACGCACCTGGATGTGCCCTACCATTTCTACGATGACGGCAAGACGGTGGACCAGGTGCCGCTCGCGCGGTTCTACGGACCCGCGGTGCTGGTCGATCTTGCCCCAGGCTCGTGCCTGGCGGCCAAGACGCCGATCACGGTCGAGATGCTCCGGCCGCATGAGAGCAAGTTCCAGCCTGGGGCGAAGGTGCTCTACCGCACCGGTTGGGACCGGATGTTCGGCCGGCCGGAGATGTTCACCGATTTCCCCACCCTGACGCCGGAGGCGGCCCGCTGGATCGCCGGGCGGCGCATCGGCCTGCTGGGCATGGACACCCTCACGCCCAGCGCCGACTGGAAAGAGGTCCACTGGACGCTCCTGGGCAAAGACGCGGAGATCGTGATCGTCGAGGGGCTGGCGAACCTCGACCGGCTGCCCGAGCAGTTCACGCTGGCAGCGTTTCCCTTGAACATCAAAGGCCGCGACGGCTCGCCGATCCGGGCCGTCGCCATTGTCGATTAGAGGTAACCGTTCACGGGGACTGTCCCCTTCGGCCCGAGGAGGTCTTACGATGCGAGGACTGTCAGGCAAAGTTGCGATTGTCACCGGCGGAGCCGCCGGCATCGGCCGGGCTATCATGGAACGCCTCTGCCGGGAAGGCGTCGCGGTCACCTTCAGCGGCATCAGCGACGGCGGCTGCGGCACCGAACGGGAATGCTCGGCAAAAGGCTGCCGCGTCCAGTTCGTCCGCGGCGACATGGCTGAGGAGGACTTCTGCCGACACCTGGTCGATGAAGCGATCAAGAAATGGGGTCAGGTCAATTACCTGGTCAACAATGCCTTCTCGTTTATCGCCAAGGGCGCCGACGCCACCCGCGAGGAATGGCTGCGGATGATGAACGTCGGCCCGATCGGTTACGCCGCGATGGCCCGGCTGGTGATCGAGCCGATGCGCCGGCAGGGCGGCGGGGCGATCGTCAACCTGTCGAGCATCTCGGCCCACATCGCCCAGCCCAACCGCTGGACTTACAACGCGGCCAAGGGCGCGGTCAATCAACTGACCCGCTGCATGGCCCTCGACCTGGCCCCGCACGGCATCCGCGTGAACACCGTCAGCCCCGGGTGGATCTGGACCCGCGAGGTGGACAAGGCGGCCGGCGGCGATCGCGCCAAGTGGGGGCCGGTCTGGGGCAAGTTCCACATGCTCCGGCGCCTGGGCACCGTCGAGGAGTGCGCCGGCCCCGTGGCCTTCCTGTTGAGCGACGAAGCCAGCTTCATCACGGCCGCCGAGTTGATGGTCGACGGCGGTTACTGCGGCATGGGCTCCGAAGGCCTCGGCGACGCATCCTCCTTCGCCGGCTCCTCGTGACCCCGGCGAACTTTTCCGATAGACTTGCGTGATTCTGGGAGGAAAGCCCCCGGACTGCGTCCGGGGGTTGCGGCGTGACGCGGGGTACCAAACCTCCCGGAATCGTGCAAGGCTTGCCGGCCCAACGCACAGGCGAGGGGCAGCCGTTGCCGCTCCCTCGCTTGCGCTTCGGGCTGGTGTTTGCCCGGGGTCAATCATCCCAGCCGTCGCGTGGTCCGCGCGATGGCCGCTCAAAAGCCGGCGTCGTCCTCCGGGCCCAGGAGTTCGGCGACTCGTTTGCCGACAAGGTCCTGGCGGGCCTTGTTGCGGCGATCGATCGCGTCGCGGAGCCCTTGCAGGGCCTCTTCCAGACGCTTCACCTCCAACTGGCGGCGGGCCTGGCGGACCTCGAACTGCTCGGTCACGACCTTCTGCAGTTGCTTCTTGATCTCCTCGCGCTGCGAGGTCGGCGCTCGGGCGATCCAACTCGCCGTCATGTTTGAGCAGCTTGTACATTTCGGGGTCGTTCTTTTCGAGCGACTCCCAGTCCTGGTGCGGCCAGCGGGGCGGACCAGGCGGCAATCCGGGCGGCGGCCCGAACGGACCGTCGCGCGGCGGCTCGCCCGGCTGTTGCGGGCCTTCGCCCCGCGGCGGCCCCTTGGGGCGCGGACCCCCGGGAACGGGCAGCCCGAAGTCCCCCGGCGCTGCCGCTCCGGGCTCGAACTCCCCGGGGTGGTGCGGCGGTTTCGGCCTTTCCCGATCAAAGTCCCCCGGTCTTTCGGCCGGCGGACGGTCCGGCCGATCGGGCCTGGGCTGCGCCGGCGCCCGCCGCTCCAGCAGGACCAGAATCGCCAGTACAAACACAACTGTGGTAAGAAGCCTTGGCAACGACATGAAATCATCTCCTTCTACAATGGGTTCTTCCGCATATCCTCTTCAACCTGCCGTAGTCCGTATTGGATGGCGGTGGACGCATCGTCCCGGGTCCGCCAGTCTGCTTCCACGCCAGCGACCGCCTGGCCGGCCCGCGCGATGGCGTTGTCGATCGGATCGCTCCAGGCGAGGTCTATCTGGCTCACTCCGCCGACCGGTTGCTTCGTCCCCGGCACCGATGGCACGGCAGGCGGCCGATGTTCGGCAAGGCTAGCGTCAGGGGTGTGGCCTTGGCCGGGTCCTCGCTTGGCCACCGACCAGCCAATGACCGACGCCACGGCAATCAGCACCGTAGCGGCGATTGTCACCACCAGCCGCACGAGCCGCCTTGCCCACCTACGCGCCGGCGGGGAGGCCGGGAAAAAGGGGACAGTCCCCATTTGTGCGACTCCCGCGATGCGGGGCCCGCCTCCGCGCCGTTCCGGCAAATGGGGACTGTCCCCTTCTTCCTCCTCTGGCCCGGCGGCCTCCAGCAGTTGGCCCAGCGCCAGCCAGGCCTCCCGCAACGCGGCGGTCTCGGCGTGCAGGGTGTCCTGATCCGCCTCGCCGCGAGCAGTCGCCTGCTCTAATCGTCGCTGGAGTTCCGCCAGGTCTTCGTTCATAGGTCGACTCTCACCAATCGTTTCCTGAGTGCCAGCAGCCCGCGATGGCAATGGCTCAGCACCGTGCCGAGCGGGTAGCGCATGAGTTCCGCGATTTCCGCGAAACTAAGGTTGCCGTAGTATCGCAACAACAACACCCGACGCTGGGGTGTCGACAACTCGTCCAGGGCCGCGGCAAGCTGGTCCCTCGCTTCCCGCCGGGCCAGGCCGTCGGACGGGGGGCTCGCGGGGCAGGCCGGCTCGACCCGCCGCCACGCCGGGTCATCCAGGTGGACCTCCCGGGCCGGCCTGCGGGCACGATCCACGGCCAGCCGGTCGGCGATGCGGAGCAGGTAGGCCCGAGCGGCGCCCTCCTCCCGATATCGGCCCCGCGCCTCCCACGCGCGGCAGAACACGTCTTGGGCCAATTCGTCGGCGATTTCGGGACTTCGGACCATGGCTAGCAAATACCCACGGATGGCTGGGCCGTGCGCTGCCACCCACTGGGCCCAAAGCTGCTCGTCGTCCGGCGGATGGCTCGCATGGCTCATGACTACCATTCTAAACGAACGGCCCCGCGGAATATTGCAGCCAGGCCGCGATGCCCCCCTCTTGACGGCACATGCGGGTCTATTGTATTTTGACTGTAGCAAGGAGTAGTTATGTAGGGTGGGTCGAGCGCAGCGAGCCCAGCGAGCCCCACCACAAATCAGCCAAATTCCAGTTGGTGGGGCTCGCCGACCATGCTTCGCACGGTGCCCGTCGACCCACCCTACGGATGTTTCCGCATGAAGACATTTCACGCAACCTGTACGGTCGAGAACCACGTGGACAGGTCAAAATCCGCCCGCGTATCCAAGGTCCTGGTTGACACCGGCAGCGAGCACACCTGGATATCCTCCTCGACGCTGAACAAGATAGGTGTCACGCGAGAGAAGAAGGATATCCCGTTCGTTATGGCCAACGGCGAAATCGTGACTCGCAGCGTCGGCTTCGCGATACTCCGTGTCGAGGGGCACTTCACCATAGACGAGGTCGTGTTTGCGGAGCCCGGAGACCTTGTGCTGCTGGGTGCTCGAACCCTCGAAGGTCTCAACCTCGCGGTCGACAGCGCACGGAAGAAGCTGGTTGCCGCGGGGCCATTACCGGCGGCGTAAGCGGCTCTCTCACCTCCACCGTGACGCAACGAAGAAGGTGACGACGGCGGCGAGGACGCCCAGACCGGCGGCCAGGCCCATCGTCGTGGCCCAGCCCTCGCCTCTGCTCAGGACCCCGCTCCGAAGGATGGCACGAGCGATCACCACGACGATGGCCGTGAGATTGAAGGCCACGATGGCAAACATCATCGCGCTCTTGGTGTCGCCCCCGCCGCCGCCCCCAAACGAGAACCGCGGCAGCGAGAACTTGGGAAAAAACACCTTCGGCATCGAGGGCATCGAAAGCCCCTTCTTGGCCGCCGGCTGCTTCGCCTGCGCCCCGCTTCCGGCGGGCCCCCGGCCCGCGGCGGGCGCCCCGGCCGGCGCGGTGTCGCGGGCGTAGTACTTCGTGATCAGCGGGTTGATGCTCCCGGCCGTACACAGGACCGTCCGTACCGGCATGTTCAGCCGCAGGCGGAGCTCTTCTTCCACGTCGGGCGGCAGGGGATTGGGTGAAGCCATCAGCAGTTGTCCCCGGTCGCAAAGGACCGGCACGCACGAGTGCTGCCGGGCCAGCGATGAAGGGACCTGCGGCACCAGCGACTCGTCCACCCCCACGTCCGCCAGATCGACGCAAGGCAGGCCGATCGACTCGGCATAGGCCAGCATCACGACGTCCGGGCTGGCGGCCTTCTGCTGCACCAGGGCGTCGCGAACCTCCAGGCCGACCGCCTTGGCGTAGTTGCGGGCCTTGTCGAGTTGCGACTGGTCGATCGCCTTGTTGCCCAGCAGGATCTCTTCGAGCGATCGGTGGCGGCCCGGGCCCTCCTGTTTCCGCCCGAGCGAGGCGTCGTAGTCCCGCTTCCGCTGGTCGTCGGTCAGGCACAGCATCGCGCGGGCAAGCTCGTTCAGGAGCTCCTGCGACCGTGCGGCGAATTCGCCGGTGGCGAACTTCCGCACGTGGGCGTTCATCTTGCGGTAGTGCTCGCGGATCTTCGCCGTCTGGTCCTCGAACTGCCTGAGCCGCAAGAGTTGATAGAAGTTCAGCGGCCGATTCGTCTCGGTGATGCCCAGCCAGTCGCGGTATGCGTCGAGTTCATTCGCCATGGAGATTCTCACGAGCCGAGGTTAGCCATTTTCTCGCTCTTCATCGTCCGGGATCAGATGCAACTGCCCGTTTTCAGCGCACTCGCCGAGTTTCTTTCCCTTCAGCGGGCGGAGGTCAACGACAGCCCCGAACTTGCTGAACGCGGCGAGGAATCTATCGAAACCCTTCCCCCAGTAGATCATCGCACAGGACATCGGGGCGCCCTTGCCGCCGTTCTGACCGTTGACAAGAAACTTTAGGCGTGTGTCGTACAGGAAGCACACACCCGTCGCCTTGCCAAAGACGAATTTCTTCCAGTGCCCCGTATTCGTCGCCACGGGGACAAGAGCGAGGATTTCGGACTTGTGCTCCTCGTGCGCGGCAGCACACCGGCACAGCCATTTCTTGATGGAAGTGCCTCGCTCCTTATCGATCCCGTATGGCGGATTTACGTAGATGGCGGGGAAATCCCACGTCTCCCTGAGTCCGTCATGTTCTGGAAGGCGGTACTCCATCTTCGCACATACAATCGAGTATTCATTTGAGCAGGGATCGAGGGCTATGTGACCGCCGAAAAAGTCACGGACTGCATTGACATACTTCTCCGGCGTCCCCCATTCCTGACTGAGCGTGTTGAGTGTGCGGCCGGCAGTCACGTGTGAATCTCCTGCCAGTGAGAATCTTCTGTAGCTGGTCAACGGACGGGTATGACATTCTCCGCTTTCCCCTTCTCGGCTTCATTATCTGCACGCTTAACGAGAATCGGGGCAGTTTCGCACTACTCCACTGTATACTCGTTGGCAAGCCGCGTATAGGCGTCGATCTGCCGCTGGTCGAGTCCGCCCCGGCGCTGGATCTCGATGGTCGCCTCTTTCCCGGACGCCTTGTCCCGGGCGGACACCGAGATCCGGCCCGAGGCGTCGAAGGCGTAAGTCACCTCGACCGGCGAGCCCTTGGGCAGGCCCTCGGGCAGCCCGGTAATGTTGCACTTGCCCAAGAGCGAGCAGGCCCGCGGATCCGGCGCGTCCCCTTCGAGCACCTGGACGGCCACTCGCGTCTGGCCGGCCCGGTTGGTCTGGAAGACCTTGCGGACCTCGGCGGGCAGCCGGGTGTTGCGGGGGATCATCATGTGGTTCATCTCCCGGCCGCTCTTCGGATTGGTGGCCACGATCCCCAGGCCGTGCGAGTTGACGTTCTCCTGTTTGACCGATTCGAGCATGCGGCGGACCTTCTCGGCCAGCTCGCCGCCGCCGCGGTGCCTCACTTCGAGCATGGCGGCGTGGATGGCCGCCCCCTGGGCGACCGACGTGTGCGGCGAAATGCCCGTGTACGGCTCCTGCGACGTCAGCTTCCGCAACATCCGCGGCACCGCCGGCATGAGGGTCGAGCCTCCGACCATCACCACGGCGTCGAGATCGCGGGCCTTGACCTTGGCTTCGTGGAGCACCAGCTCCGTCGTGTCGGCCGTCCGCTGCAACAGATCGGCACAGAGCGTCTCAAACTGGTCCCGCGTGACCGTCACCCGGATGCTCTTGCCACCATGCCGGCAGGTGATCGCCGTCTGGAGCTTCTCCGACAGCTCGATCTTCGCCAGGTCGCAATCGTTGCGGAGCATCTGGACGGTGGCGGGCGATTTTCGGGGATCGACGCCGTGGCGGGCCTGAAACTCGTCCGCCACGTGGCCCAGCAGACGGTCGTTCCAGTCCACGCCGCCGAGGTGGACGTCGCCGTCGGTGCCCAGGACCTGGAAATGGGTCGGCGTGTAGCGGACCATCGTCACGTCGAACGTCCCGCCGCCCAGATCGTAGACCAGCACCTGCCGCGGCGCGCCCCCCGCCGTCCCGCCGGCGCCCAGCTCGTGCCGGTGCCAGGCGTAGGTCAACGTGGCCGCCGTCGGCTCGTTGATAATGTCGATGACGTTCAGGCCCGCGATCCGGCCCGCGTCGGCGGTGGCCTTCCGCCGGGCGTCGTTGAAATAGTATGGGACCGTGATCACGGCGTTGCCGATCTTGCCGATCCGCTTCTCCGCGTCCTGCCGGAGCTTCTTGAGGATCAGCGCGGAGAGGAACTCGGGCGTGAGGGCCTTCCCGTCGTACTGCTGTTGGAAGCCGGTCTCGCCCATGTAACGCTTGATCCGCTCGACGACCCGCTCGGGATCCTCCATGGCCGCCCGCGTCCGGTTCGGGCCGACCACGACCCGGCCACCCTCGCCCAGCAGCACGAGGCTGGGCGTCTCGACCTCGTCGTCGTCATTGGGAATCGTGACCGGATTGCCCTGGTCGTCCAACTGGGCAATGGCCGAGAAGGTCGTGCCCAGGTCGATGCCGACCGTATGGCCTTCCTCGAAGTGGACATTCACGGCTGGCTGCCCCTTTTCCTGCCCCCGAGAACGGCTAGGTCTATGTTCCACACTAGCCCGACGCGCAAGCGAGGGTTGCCCGATGCCAATCCCTCGCTTGCGCTTCGGGCTGGTGTTTGCCCGTGAACCACTCGGGCTAGGTCTCGATCACTTCTTTGACAAGCTGGACAAAATGGGGGGTTCTCTGCGACTCCGAGAGGTCGGCTGCCTTCTTGTCGGCCTCAGCCCGCTGGCTGTATTCGAATAGTGCCACTCTCCGCAGTGTCTGGCTGAAGACGCCCCAAAAAGCCTTCAAGCGGACCTCCTTGACGACCTTGGCGCGGCTCTTTCGCTTGGCGGGCGGCTTCTTCTCCTTGACCTCTTTCGCCGGGGCCTCCGTCTCGCCCTCCTGACGTTCCGCAGCATCGTTCTCTTCACGCAACTCTTTGCGATTCAACGGCTTACGCGGCATTGTGGCTCCCTTTTCATAATGCGGGGGAAAAAGGGGACAGGCACCTTTTGCCGGAACGGCCCTTCGGGTGCTTCGCACAAAAGGTGCCTGTCCCCCTTTTCCATCTGGACGGCAGACTGCCGACACCGCATATTTTAACGGATTTGCCACCAGCTAGCCAGGGGAGCCGCCGCCATGCGCTTCTTCATCGCCGGTATTATGCAAGGCTCGCACACGGCGGCCGCACTCCACAACCAGGACTACCGCCAACGCATCACCCGGCTGGTCCAACAGCATTTCCCCGGCGCGGAAATCTACGATCCGCGGGCGAAGCACCCCGGCTCGCTCGGCTACGACAAGCCGACCGGCCGCGAGGTCTTCTTCCGGCACAACCTGATGTGCCGCCAGGTCGACGTGCTGCTGGCCTTCGTGCCGGAGGCCTCGATGGGCACGGCGATCGAGATGTGGGAGGCCCATCAGCACGGGGCGGCCGTGATCGCGATCAGTCCGCTTCGCCACAACTGGGCCGTCAAGTACCTCAGCCACGCGCTCTATGCCGACGAGGCCGAGTTCGAGGCCGCGTTATCCAGCGGCGAGGTTGCCCGCCGGATCGCCGAGGTCCTCGCCCCGACCAAGACGTGACGAGGACGTCGCGACAAAGAGTATCTCACGCAAAGGCGCCAAGTCGCAAAGACGGGGGGGCGAATTATTAGTCCCTCCGCACCTTTGCGCCTCTGCGCCTTTGCGTGATAATTGCCGGTGTTACCAAGCTTCTTCGCGTTTTCGCCCCTTCGTGCTTTCGCGATTGCTCGACTTACCTGCTACAATGTCCTTCTGGAGACCCCCTCATGAAATTCGCCATCTGCAACGAGACGTTCCAGGACTGGCCGTTGGATCGGGCGTTTGCCCTGGCGGCGGAGTGCGGCTATACGGGCATCGAGATCGCCCCGTTCACCCTCGCCCGGTACGCCTTCGAGATCACGCCCCAGCGCCGCGCGGAGGTCCGGCGGCAGGCCGAAGCGGCCGGACTCGAAGTGGTCGGCCTCCACTGGCTCCTGGCCAAGACCGAGGGTTTCCATCTGACCAGCCCGGACCCGGGCGTCCGGTGCAAAACGGCCGGCTACTTCATCGACCTCGCCCGGCTCTGCGCCGACTTGGGCGGCCGGGTGATGGTCCTCGGCTCGCCCCAGCAGCGGAACCTCGCGGCCGGTGTCACGCGGCAAGATGCAATGGACTACGCCGCCGGCGTGCTGGGCTCCATCGCCGCGGAGCTTGAGAAGCTTGGCGTTGTCGTAGCGATCGAGCCGCTGGGTCCGGAGGAGACGAACTTCCTCTTGACGGCAGCCGAGGCGGTCGAGCTGATTGATCAGATCGGCTCGCCCCAGGTCCGCCTCCACCTGGATTGCAAGGCGATGACGACCGAGGGCCGGCCGATCCCCGGGATCATTGCCCGGAATGCGTCCTATCTGGCCCATTTTCATGCGAACGATCCGAACCGGCAGGGGCCGGGCTTCGGTTCGCTCGATTTCGTGCCGATCTTCCGCGCCCTGGGCGAGGCGGACTACCGCGGCTGGGTCTCGGTCGAGGTCTTCGACTACTCGCCCGGCATCGAGCGTCTGGCCCGCGAAAGCCTCCGCTACATGGAGCGGTGCCACCGCGGCGGGCCATGATCGGCAGTTACGCCGAAGGCATTGCATAACTCTGCGGGTTTTCGGGCCGAAGGCCCGGCCGTTCGCCAAGTTCAGGGCACCGCCCTTTGTCAACTGCACGGCTATCCCTTTTTCCCTAGCCCAGGCGTTTACGCCTGTGGAAACGGGGCCAAAATCGAAGTCCCTTTTTCGTCCCGTCCCCTTTAGGGGACGCAGATGTCGATTCTGAGCCAATTCTCGCCGACGAACCCATCTGCGCCCCCTGAAGGGGGCCCAAAAAGAACTGAAAGATCGCCGACGGTCTCCTATTCCGCAGGCGTAAACGCCTGGGCTAGAGAAAAATGGTTCGACAGAAGCCGTATCTCCCCTTTACCCAAACGATTGGTGTGTAACAACCAGGGCTGAGCGACCGTCCGGGCCTTCGGCCCGTGGCCTTCCGAAACGCCGGCCCCAAGCGTCTGGCCCGCGAAAGCCTCCGCTACATGGAGCGGTGCGATCGCGGTGGGCCATGATCGGCAGTTACGCCGAAGGCGTTGCATAGCTCTGCGGGTTTTCGGGCCGAAGGCCCAGCCGTTCCCCCAGCCCTGGGCATCGCCCAGGGGAACGAGACGCCGCGGTTTTCCGTGTCGGCCCAACGGGCCAACGGTTCACCAAGCGAACGGTTGGCGCGTTGGGCCGAAATATCCGTAGGCACTCCAACTCCCCTGGGCGATGCCCAGGGCTGGGCGAACCGCTGCCCCGTTGGGGCAGCCCGGCACAGCCATGACGCGGAATAAAACCCAGATACAAGACTGCACCAGGAAAGGCGACGTTTTGGCCTGGTTCAAACGCGGGTAACAGCCGGTAGGTCCCGCTTGCCGAGCGGGACTTGTAGACCGTCGGGTCCGGCCCGGCAGGCCGGACCTACCACGTGTTACCTGCCGAAAGCCGATTCTGA
>JBEKCP010000230.1:0-8687 GCA_050014815.1 Thermoguttaceae bacterium
TCTCCTGTGTCGTGCAACGTCGGGGGGAAACGTCACGGACTGGGCTCAAAGCCAAGCTCGATGCGTTGCGGCCCCGCCTTCAGGGACACATCGCGCTGGTGTTTCCGCCCTGAGGCGTCCTGCCATTCCAGCGAAAGGGGGTCGGCCGACCTGGCGCCCGTCCACGCGCTCTGGCCGGCAGACACCACGAACATCCCGGCAACCGTCTTGTTGGCCGAGACCGTCAGCGTGACCGGTCCCGCCGTCTTGGCCGGCAGGGCGATTTCGAGCATGGGCGGGCCCTGCTCGACGCCGCTGGTGAGCAGCCAGATCGTGCCTTGGCTGTCGACGGCGAAAAGGTCGGGATTGCCGTCGGCCGAAAGATGCGCAATGGTGCCGGTGAGCTGCCCGTCCTTCAGGTGCCCGCCCGACTCGAGCTCCTTCTGGTGCGCCTCGGGCGCGAGCATGGCGTTATCGACGAGAAGCTCGCGGGCCAGGCCGAAGCAACTGAATCCGCGATTGAAGAAGCACTTCGGCGCGATGCCGGCGTAAAACAGGGCGACGCCTTGACGGCCGTCGGCGTTGACGTCCCAAGGGGCGCTCGCGACGATCACGGGGGCGTTGAGGTTGCCGTGATAGGCCAGTTCGCCCGTTTCGCGGGTGCGGTTCGCAAGGCTCGCAACCTTTCCGCCGGAGAGCAGGGCGCTGCCGTCGCCGCCGGACACAACCATGTCCAACTCGCCGTCGGCATCGAAATCGCCGAAGACCACTCCAGTCGGGGGATCGGGCAGGTCCACCAGGCATTTGGCGGGCACCTTATATTGCCCCGGCTTCTCGGCGACGAATGTGAGATAGCCCTTGGCAAAGAGCTGCACCACGTCCGGCAAGCCATGGTGACCGAAATCGGCCGCGGCGCAGATGCCCCCGCCGCCAAGCGCCTTGAGGACCGCCGGATCGACCGGCAGCGGTTGGGCCTTCCAGGCGTCTTTCCCGGCGGGAACGATCAGGACGGGCCCCGCGGAAGTCCCGGCGAGAATGCCTGCGCGGCGGGCATCGCCCACGTCGATTGCCGCCAAGGATGCACAGTCGGCCAGGGAAACATTCAGCGGTTCCGCGACGAACGTGCCCTCGGCGGTCTGGCGGGCCAGGCGCAGCCCCTTGCCGTCCCAGCTTGCGATATCGATCCGGCCGTCACCGCCGAAATTGCCGCACGCGGCAAGCTTGGACGCCGTGGCCAGCTTGATCTTGGCCGTGATGTCCGCCGGCTGGCCACCTTTGGCGGCCGCCTGGTAGAAGCGATCGCCGGCATCCGCCAGCAGGAGCACGCCGTGCCCGATCTTGCCGCCCAGGTCGATGGCCAGCGAGCCGCGAACGGCCCCCTTGACCGTGCCGAGTTTCATTTCCCCGCCCCAAATCGAGTTGGCTTTCACGGGAAAGGTCAACCCCGGGTCTTTGCCCATGGCCCGCGCGGCCACGGTCAGCGAACGCGCGCCACCGGCCCAGACGGAATCGAGGTCCTTCGGGTCCTTGTCCAGGCGATAACGGTCCTTCTCGGCGAACAGGGCAAACCACTTCGTGCCCGCGCACAACATCGCCGCCGGATTCTTCGACCCCGGCTCTGCCGCAATGCGGCTCGTCAACATCAAACCCCTCGTCGCCGCGTCGCCGCCGAGAATGTCCTTAAGTTCCTGAAGGGTCGCGTCCGGCGCGTCGGCCGTATCGATGACGAGGGCACTGTCCGGCAGCTTATCCCCCTTGATCATCTCCGCCACTTTCACCGCAATCCGATTGTCCTTCGGGGGGGCCAGGTCGACGACCGCCACTTGCGCCGAGCCCCTAATCAGATCCGCGGGCGTATAGCGGAGGTTGATCATTGCCCACGCAAAACTCTGAAGAGCCATCGCCGCCGCGCCGGCAATCGCAAGCCGGGCGCACGATGTCTTCGTCAACCGGCGTCGGAAACAATGCACCATCGCACCTTTCATCGTTGAACCTTTCATCGCTGAATTTTTCATCGCCGCCAGGCCGCTGCCGGATCAACCCGTCGGGGGTTTACCGAGACGGGCATTGGCGCGATTGCGAAATGCGTCTGCGGGCAAGTCAATGAGAACTCTTCGGGCTGGATCGGGCTGGCCGGAGTCTTTTGGGGGGCTTTTCGGGCAGGTCCCCATTATAACCTCCGGCGAGCCCTCATGCCATAACCAAACGACGAGGGGTCTGACACTTTTTCTTGGCGGCTGGATACCAACCCGAAGCGCTAGCGAGGGGGGGCGCGAGAGGCCCCTCGCTAGCGCTTCGGGCTAGTATCCCTTGCCGCCGCCGCCACGAAATGTTGTCACACGGTTCCGCGACGGGGATCGAGCCGACGATGCACCCGGCCCGCCCCGGGAGGCCCCGGTCGGTCATGGGCCTGCACGTCAGTCTTTCCCTCTGCTATAATCGGGGCTGTCCCGAATTTTGTGCTAGACGGGAGGGTTCTCGCCTCAAAGGGGACAGTCCCATTTTCGCTGACACGAAAATTGGGACAGTCCCCTATAATCGCACGTGTCTCATGCCGGATGCTGTTGGTCAGCAAGCCTTTCACCTACGAGAAATGGGAGTATAATGCGCCGTCGCGGGGACTGTCCCGATTTTCGCCCTTTGGACGGACTCCCATACGGCAAGGAGACTCCTTCATGAGAGCACGATTGACGTTCCCCGTGTCGGTTCTGGCCGCAATCGCGGTTTGCGTCGCTCCGGCCCGGGCCGGAGAGCATCCTCGGCTCCTGGTAGGCAAGGCCGACATCGAGAGGATCCGCTTGCGGGTCCAACAGGAGCCCTACGCCTCGATGGTCAAGGTCATCCAACAGCAGGTGGCCCAGCCCGCGGAAGCGGGCAATCGCGTCCTGTACGACGATCGCAGCGTGGATTACGCCAGCCTGTACGTGCTGGCGGGCGACAAGCGGTTTGCCGCCGAGGCCGAGAAGATCGTGCTGGCGATGGTCAACGACGCCGATTTCTGGAACAACCCCGGCAGCAAGGGGCTGACGCGGGCGGCGGGCGCGATGCGGGCTTCCCTGGCCTTCGATGTGTGCGCCGATGCCTGGAGCGACGCCAACCGCAAGCTGGTCAGCGAGAAGCTGCGGCTGGCCGGCGAGAACCTCATGAAGTCGATGGGGCGCGGCGCCAACAGCGGCACCGCCAACAACTGGCAGGCCGTGCGGTACGGCGGGGCCGGCATCGCCTTCCTGGCCAGCGACGAGGACGGCGGGGCCGAAAAGGCCAAGGAAGCGCTCGCCCAACTGAAACGCCATCTCGTCGCCAATCTCGGCGACAACGGCTGGAACCCCGAGGGCATCGGCTACACGCAGTATCCCTGGCAATTCAGCGGGCCCTTCGGCATCGCCGCCCAGCGCGCCGGGATCGGCGACCTTCGCCAGGAAGTAAAGAAGGCCGCGCTGACCTTCTGGACCACGTATGCGGGCACCGTTTCGATCCCGCGCGAGGGCGGCGTGGGCCTGCGCGCCGACCTGGGCGACGATCACGCCTGCTGGAGCGGCGACGGCACGGCCGGATTGGCCTTCTGGTATGCCCCGCCCGAGCAACTGCCCGCCATGAAATTCATGTACGACTATCTCTGCGGCGCCAAGGGCGACCGCTCGTGGGACTCCGCCAGCCACGGCGGTTTGTATTCGATCCTCTATTATCCGGTCGAACTGGCGGCCAAGAATCCGAAGGAGGTCATGGGCCTCGACTTCACCGACAAGTCGCACGGCATCGCCATCTTCCGCAACGCCTTCCAGGACGAAAACGACATCGTGGCCCTGGTGAACGGCCACCGGCGCCAGCCGACGGGCTGCCACGGCGGCCCGGACACCAACACTTTCCGCATCCTCGGCCTGGGCGGCTGCTGGGTCGTCGGCGGCGGGCGCACCGGCGATCCGGGCGGACAGACCAACCTTTTCGCCGGCCCGCCCGTCGTGCCGCGCAAAGGCGGCGGAAGCGGCCTGGGCAAGCTCGACGCCTGCGAGTTCTCGCCCGACGGAGGCGGCTACGCCGTCGTCAGCGGCTCCTGCCTGGGCGTGCAGGACCAGCGCCGGCTCTTCGGCGCCGACTACTCGCGGAAGTCGGGCGCCGCGGCCGTGTTCGTGACCGCCGAGACCAGTCAAAACGGCCGACTCTGGCGGCTCAACACGCCCGAGTTCAACGAAATCTCCACCAGCGGCAACACGTTCACGCTCCGCGGGCCTACCGGGGCATCGCTCGCCGGCACCGTGGTCGAGCCGGCGAAAGTCGCGTTCCGCACCGGCACGTTCGAGCGCGGCGGCGGGGCGGGGCACGTCGGCTTTCCGTACCGCGGCAAGAAATACATCAACAACAAGTGGCTCGAATTCGACTGCGACAAGAACGTGGTCGTCGTGCTGACCCTGCAGGACAAGGGCCAGGCAGCCCCGAAGGTCACGGGCGGCGGCGACGCGACCCGTGCGAGCCTTCAGGTCGGCCCGCTGGGCATCGCCATCGACGCGGCCAAGATCGTGTTCGGCGTGCCGGCGCGTGCACGCGAACGATCGACTCGTGGAGTCGACGTGCAAGGTGTGCCGGGCCGCAAAGGCCGACGGCTATTGGCGCGAGCGGTATCATCCGCAGCCAAACGGCGCCGTTTCGCCGGGCGGTGCCTCAAAGTACTGTGAATATCCGGCGATAAGGAGACCATTATGAACGCCCCCATTCGCATCGCGGCCGCTGCCGTGATTCTTACCGTGACGGCCTCGACGGCATTGGCGCAGTGGACCGCGACCATCGAGCGCCCGACGGCCAATCCCAAGCGTTCGAACCAGGCCTACGCCTGGGTCCCCGGCGGTTGCAAGACGGTCCGCGGGGTGTTCATCACCCAGCAGACGATGTTCGAGGCGGGCATTACCCGCAACGAGGAAGTCCGCGCGGCCTGCGCCGAGAAGGATATCGCCGTCGTGTACGCCCCCTGCGGCATCGGCTTGTACTTCATCACGGGCGACGGCGCCGCGAACATCGAGGCGATCCTGTCGGACCTGGCAAAGGCCACCGGCCACCCGGAACTCCAGTTCGCTCCCCTGATTACCGCGGGCCACTCGACCGCCGGCATTTACTGCCGGAACGTGGCCTACTGGAAGCCGGAGCGCGTGGCGGGGGTCGTTCATATCATGAGCGGGAATTTGCAGGCCCACATCGAGGATTACAGCCGCTCGCTGGCCGGCGTGCCCGTGCTGTTCATCAACGGCGAATGGGAGCAGTACGGCCCCGACGGCGGGAACCTGCCGGGGAACCTCCGCTCGAACATGGGCCTGCGGATGCGCGGCAATCAGCAGCAGGGCCAGACGCAATGGATCTGCATGCGCCAACAGATCCTCGCCCGCCGTGCCAAGAACCCGGAGAACCTGATGGGACTGGTCGTGAGCCGCGACAAGAGCCACACCCAATGGGAAGGCGCGATGAACGGCATGGTCGCGCAGTTCATCCGCAGCGTGGCCGATGCCCGCATTCCCAAGGGCAACCCGGACGGCAAGACCGCCGTGCGGTGCCTGCCGGTGAAGGCCGCCGAGGGGTGGCTGTTGGACGCCGACATCAAGGCCCCGAAGTTCCCGCCCGCGCCGTATGCGGAGTACAAGGGCGACAAACGATATGTCCTGTGGTATCCGGACAAGGCGATGGCCATGAAGGTCTGGGAGTATAATCAGCAGGGGTGGCCGGACCCCGATCCGACGGCCGACTGGCCCGTGGAGAAGCGTTTTACTCCGGAGCCTTCCTTGCAGGACATCGTGGATTGCCCCCCGCCGCCCAAGCTGACCTGGACCGGCGGCGACGGCCCGTGGGACAACGCCGCGACCGCATGGCGCGACGAGGCGGGCAGGGCCGTGGCGTGGAATCCCCAGGCACAGGCACTGTTGGCCGGCCCCGGCGGGACCGTCCACGCGGACGCCAAGATCGCGTGCAGCGGCCTCACGCTCGGGAAAGGCTATACGCTGGTGATCGGCGCGAACAAGGTGGACAGCCGGCTGTCGGTCGTGCTGGAGCCGGGCAGCACGCTCGAGGTGACCCTCGATGCGGAGGAGTCCAACGGGCGCTGGGGTGCCCGCATTTCGGCCGCCGGCTACGCAAAGTTGGGCGGAACCCTGGCGCTCAAGGGAGCGAACCTCAAGCCGGGAACGTACCACGTCATTCGTGCCAGCGGGAAGACCGAGGGCACGTTCGACAAGGTGATTCCGCCCAGCGGCTGGACGACCGACAGCCGCGGCGGCAGCATTGTCCTGAAAGCGGCCGGAACCGGGCCGTCGCCGAAATGAACCGCACCTGTCTGGTCACCGGCGGGGCGGGCAACCTGGCCTGCCAATTGACGCACCGGCTCGCCGAGCGCGGCGAGAAGAGCGTGCTCTTCGACCTGGCGGAAAAGCCCGTTGCGGCTGTTGCCGCCGGTTGCACGTACGTTCGCGGCGACCTCGCGCGGCCCGGCGAAGTCGAGCGGCTCCTGGCCGAGCACCGGCCGGACGTGATCATCCATTTCGCCTCGCTGCTCTCGGGCAGTTCCGAAGCCAACCGACCCCTGGCCTGGACGGTGAACATGGACGGAACGTTCGCGCTGTTCGAGGCGGCGCTCGCGCACGGCGTGCGGCAGGTCTTCTTTCCCAGCTCGGTGGCCGCCTACGGGGGAAACCTGCCCGATCCCGTCCCCGAGGATTTTCCCCAATGGCCGGGCGGGCTGTACGGCGTGACCAAGATGGCGGTGGAGCGCCTGGGCGCTTACTATCATGCGCGGCACGGGCTCGACTTCCGGGCGATCCGCGTGCCGGTGGTCATTTCGCCGTTCGCCCCGCCGGGGGCCG
This sequence comes from Thermoguttaceae bacterium, assembly GCA_050014815.1. GTDB lineage: Bacteria > Planctomycetota > Planctomycetia > Pirellulales > Thermoguttaceae > JBEKCP01. The sequence continues at coordinate 6,816 of JBEKCP010000230.1, forward strand.
CCAGCGCGTATGCCTCCCGCGCGTTCGTCGAGGCCCTCCGCGAGGGGCGGTTCGTCTTCAAGGTCCGCCCGCAAACCTGCCCCTCGCTCATCTACGTGAAGGATGTCTTGCGGGCGATCGTCATGCTCATGGATGCCCCCAACGAGCGACTCACGCGGCGGGTGTACAACATCCAGGCGCTGAGCCCCACGGCGGAGGAAATTGCGGAAGCCATCTGCCGCCGGCTCCCCGGCGCCCGCATGACCTTCGAGCCGGATCCCGAGGTGGTCGCGCTGATCGAGGGCTGGCCGATTCACTTTGTCGACGCGTCAGCCCGCCGTGATTGGGGCTGGCACGCGGAGTACGACTTGCAGGCGCTGGCGGATGATATACTGGAGAATGGCGGAACGTCTTAGATAACGAAAGGACGGCGGTACGAGAATGTTCCAGATGCACCCGGGCTATCAGGCGATCATCGAGAAGGCCGAGCGGAGCCACGAGCACAACCGGAACCCGGAAGGGATCGACGAGGACGACGTGGCCCTGGCCCGGCTCTATTGCTACGCCTTTCGCGCGCACACGATCGGCACCTTTCACGCCGCGCGGCTGGCCTTGGCCGCCCGTCCGCAGCCCGGCCCCCTGGCCATGGCCTGGCGGATCCGGGCGATGGAATCGCTCTCGGACATGGCCAACCAGGCCATGGAGCTGGTGCCCCGCGACTTCCGCGCCTTGATTGCCGTCCTCTATCGTTACCATCGCGGCGTGGGCCGGGTGGTCGACAGCCTGCAGCGCGACTGGCTGGAATCCCGCGACGCGGAGATCGATACCGTCGCCGGCCGCTTCCGGCAGATCGTCGAGCGGATCACCGCGTGCTGCGGCATCCACCTCACGCAGGACACGGGGGCCGACTCCCTGGCCAGTTTCATCGTGCCCAACCTGGGCATCAGCATCGTGCCGCTTGTCTACGGCGACTACCATTCCTGGAACCTGGCCTATCTGGGCGGCGAGCACCGCGACGTGCCCACCCACCTGCACCAGCAGGGAGTGGAGATCCACCTGGGCTTCAATCCCGCGCACGGCATGACCGTGCTGGGCGGCCACCGGGCCGAAGTTGACGAGGGCTACGCCATGCCCGTCCCCCCGCGAACCGACCACGGCTGGGTGAACACCAGCGGCGAGGTCCACCACGTGCCGTTCATTTTCGGATCGCGGAAACTCGGGGGTTGGGGCGTCTTCCTGGACGTTGTGGCCCAGAAGCGGCCGGTCTCGGAGCTGGCGCTGGTGCCCCGCGACTCGCAGCCGTTCTCGCAGATGGTCTACCTGGAGCGGGCGATTGCCGCGGCCGAAAAGAGCCAGGCATCCCGCCGCCAAACGCTCATTCCATTTTCCGTGACCAACCGCGAGGGCACCGGGGGACTGGAGCTTTGCCTGACGCGGGTCAACCCGTCCGGCTTCCGTTTCCCGATCGACGAGTTCTGCGCGGTGGGCGTGGTGCGAGGCGAAGGCGTGGTCAACGTCGCGGGCGTCGAGCAGACCGTGCGGCAGCACGATCATTTTGGAGTGCCGGCCGGCCTTTCGGCGTCGATCCGCCAGAGCGGCGGCCAGCCGCTGGTTGTCCTGGATGCCACCATTCGCGGATTCGGCAAGCCGGGCAGTTGATCTGCGACGGCCCGGCCACCGCCGCGCCTTGACGCCCCGGCCCCGCTCTATCCCGGGCTCTTCACGCACTGGCAATTGAATGGTAAATTGCTCTCCCCGCCAATCGCCCTCACCCTAGCCCATGTTTGACAGGTCTCGTTGTAAGTCCTTGTGGCGCAAGGGTTGAATTTTCTGTTGGTCACTACATCGTCGTTTCTTCCCCCTCTGGAGGGGCAGCAGGGCGTGTGTTGGAGG
>JBEKCP010000231.1:0-8598 GCA_050014815.1 Thermoguttaceae bacterium
GCAATCGTAAGCCGGGCGGCGTCAATCCAAGCAAGCACTACGGGAAACACACAAATGGCTGAAGGCACCATCAAGAAGTTGACGAACAAGGGCTTCGGGTTCATCAAGACGGGAGGCGAGAAAGACCTGTTCTTCCACTCATCAGCCCTCCAGGGGGTCACCTTCGAGGAACTGCGTGAAGGCCAGAAGGTGTCCTACACGGAAGGCCAAAGTGCGAAAGGTCCGTGTGCCGAGAACGTCAAGCCGGTGTAGTTCGGCCAGGACTTCGAGTCCTGGGCGGGTGCATCGGCTCGACCGGCGGTTGCATCGGGTAATACAAGGGGACCATCCATGCCAGTTCAATTACATCCCATCGCCCAAGCCGCCAACTTCCTGACCACCGGGCCGGGAACGCCCAAGGAAAAGCTCATCATTGGCGGCAAGTTGATCTGGGCAGCGAAAACACTCGCCGGTGACTGGACACCGAACTTGCTGGAGAAGGCGAACAGCATTTATCGAGGTCTCGTGAAAGACGGCACCGTGCAGAAGACGGTCGAACAGATGGATGAGAACACCGCCAACAAATGTTTCAAGCAACTCACGAAGGATACGGTGGAGCTAGCGGGGGAAATTGAGCAGGCCAGGAGCCAGGCTCGTCCACACAAGTGATCCTCCGCTTCCGTTGGCGCTTCACGGATGGCTACAACCCCTTCCCGATGCAGAAAGTTCATCGCCTCGTCGCCGTCAGGCACCAGACTCGCCGCTGACGAGTTTCTGATGGCCAAGTTGTGGTTCTTGTGGAAGTGGTTGTTCCTCGTGGGTTTTCTGAGTTGACATGACATCCGTGGCTCGTCGTGGAAGGCCATCAATGCTGGAAAGAAACCCTAACCGATTAGCTCCACTTTCTCTCCTAATCGTCGGCGAGCAACCGTAATCAGCAGTAACGCATTTTCTATTCCCGAGACGGAAAACGGTTCATTGGTTGAATAATAGAGAAGCTGCCCCGCACCTAGATCGTGAACTCCTCCGAGGGCCGTCAACGATACCCGACCTTGCAGGCAATGAACGATGACTTCTCCTTGAATCTCGTGTGTCGGAACGGAACGCCCAGATGGGACTACCAGTTGAAATACCTTCAGGGCGTCGGTCTTAATCAGTGTGACAAGCTGCGACACTTTCAACTCTAGTCCGAGCAGCTCAACTCGAATGACTTCGCCCGGAGTCCCTGTTAGACTAGACATAATACACGTTTCTCCCAATCAGGTTGCCTCGTTATCTTGTCTGCAATTCGAGTTCCCCGTGCGCCTTGCAAGGCAAAGCGGTGCTGAGACGCAACCGCTGGAGAGCCGCTCAGGAGAAGAAATGAGCGTGCGGCAAGCCTAGCTGATGTGGGTCAGGACTGCGGATGATGATACCACATGAGGGCGTAGATTGGAAACCCCCTCTGGTGGAATTGTCATGCTAGCACTGCCAGCCGACGCCGCCGAGTACACTTCGCTGGCGGCCGCTTGCTGATCGCCTGGGATTCGGGCTGGGTGTGCCCAACCGGGGTATAGCCGAATGTCCGAACCGTGGTAGGATACAAGTGGCTGGCCAGCCAGGAGGAAGGGCCGACACACCGGGTTCCACCGCTCGCTCGATATGAAATGGGCAACAGGTGGCCGAGGTTGGCGTACCGCCTCTCCCTCAAAGAATCCTGAAGTGAGAAGCCCGCCTTAATTGAGCGGGCTTCTTCGTTTCTTGGCTTTCAGATGTCCCCCTCCCGCTCCTCATAGAACCGCCGCAGGTAATCTTCCATGAACTGATGCCTCCGTTCGGCAATTGCCCGGCCGGTCGCCGTGTTCATGCGGTCCTTCAGCAACAGCGGTTTCTCGTAGAAGTGATTGACGGTGGTGCCATCGCCCCTCAGATAGGACTCGGCGGTGCGATGCTCGGTAGGCTTGACGCCCGGATCATAAATCGCCCGCCCCTTGGCTCCCCCGTAGGCGAATGCTCGGGCAATGCCGATGGCCCCCACGGCATCCAAGCGGTCGGCGTCCTGAACCACTTTTCCTTCCAGGGAGAGGGTGGGCTGCTCGACTGCTGCGCCCTTGAAGGAGATCCCGGCGATGATCTGGCAGACGTGGCCGGTGATGCTGGGGTCCAGATCAAGGGAGTCGAGCCAATCCTTCGCCATCGTTGGACCGACCGATACATCGTCGTCGTGCAACCGCCAATCGGCAATGTCGTGGAGCAGAGCGGCCAGTTCCACGACCAACAGATCGGCATTCTCAGCCCGACTGATCCGCTGGGCCATCTTCGAGACCCGGTAAACGTGCCACCAGTCGTGGCCGGTGCCGTCGCCTGAGAGGACGGTCTTGATGTGGTTGGCGGTGCGGGCGATGAGATCGGATGCAGGATTGCTAGAAATCATCTTCGCCCAGTTATGCTCGGGAACAAGCCTACGGAGGAGTAGTGGAATACCACGGGCAGCGTGTTGACAACTGCCATCTGACCTGGGGACGAGCCTCTTTCTCGCTGGATTGGGCCACAATCGCCTCGGATCGCTCTTCCTCAACCTTCGTCACGGTCACAGGCCCGATAATGTCGTCTGGTTTGACAACGTGCATCTCCATCCCCGCAAGGAGCCCCTGTTTTTTGCCACAATTCAGAGTAACCGGGGTGCCCTTGAGCTTCCAGTCATTCCCGCTTGGCGACGTGTACCTTCCGACTCCAACTATGTCCGCCACAATGGGCCGAGTCAGCAGATAGGGCTTGAATTCTTGCGGCAGGAGCGGAAGCCCTTTCGCCTCTTTCTTCTCATCTGCAAATCGGAGCAAATAGAAACCATGCACTTTCTTTCGTGGCTCACGTCCTCCATTCATCGCGTTGCAGAACCCAACCACGTCGTCGGCTGGAATGAGGTACTTCCGATCTCCCCAAGAAACCGGAATGAACTGCTCGGCGATGCCCATGAATCCTTTCGGCTTGTTGGCGAAGGTGAAGGAAAGCCGAAGCCTGCCTTTGATTTCGGTGACGGCACCGTAGTTGCGATCATATAGGCCCATGCACCCGTGCCACTCGAACAAGTAGCCGGATTTGGGCGCAAGAATCAAAAGGACGTTCACACCCATGCCATCCCCGAAGTAGTAGTCGCCCGCCCACGGGTGGTTCCCAAGCGTCTTGATCTCCTCTTCAATTTGCCGACGCAATTTTTTGGCGGTTTCTTCGGCCTGCTTGGAGTGCTTGTCCCGGTCAACATCCTCGGCAGTGTCCTTTGTCTTCTTGGCTTCGTTCGTCGGCTGTGCCACAATAGATTGCGGGGTAGCGGCTATGAACAGGGCGACGACGTAGAGAACGATTCTCTTCACAGGGCAATCCTTTCGTGAAGTGTGCGACGGGGATCGCCACCATTATACCACACCCACCGGTCAGGAGGTGGAATGAGAGGCACGGAACGTGCTACGGGAAAATCGGCTCAGACTTTCTGGCGATCGTCGCAAGGGTCTTCCGCTCATCGTCGTTCAACGGAACAAGTGCCTCAGCTTGGGCCAGGCTCAGTGCCATCTGAAACAACTCCCAGTGACCTGGCGGAATCATGGCGGTCACGGGCAGGTGCAGGGTGAAGCGCAGGCCCAAGGCTGCTTGATCGATATCGTCGAAGGGCTCGTAGAATGTCTTCGTCCAGCGATGCTTCCTGCCTCTGGGCCACTGCTGGTGGGCCATCGCCTTGAGCGCCAGGATACCCATGCCCGCCTTTTTCGCCCGCTTGTACACTGACGGGCCGAACTTGGCCTTGATCCAAATCGGGAAGCTCAACGGAAACAGGATGGAGTCGAAGTTAAAGCGATCCATCGCTGCGTGGGCCGCTTCCTCGCTGTGCGCAGAAAAGCCGATGTAGCGGATCTTGCCGTCCTGCCTGGCTTTCAGAATCGTCTCCATCGCACCGCCACGGCCGAAAGCCTGCTCAACCTCTTCCACGTCGATGAGGGCGTGAAGCTGATAAAGGTCGAACTGGTCGGTCTTGAGCAACTTGAGGGATCTGTGCAATTCCTTCGCCGCCCCGGCAGCATCCCGTTCCAGCGTCTTGCAGGCCAGGAAGCACTTCTGACGATAGGGTTTCAGCGCCGGGCCCAGCCGTTGCTGGGCATTGCCGTAATAGGGGGCTACGTCGAAGTAGTTGACCCCTCGGTCCACGGCCTCTGCGACGAAGTTGGCCGCCTCCCTGGGCTTCACGTCCTTTACCACCATGCCCCCGAACCCGATGATCGAGAGCCTTTCCTTGGTGCGTCCATACTGCCGTTTCGGAAGTGGCCGCCCGGCGGTCTTCCCAGAGGCCAGTTTCTCTTTGGCGGCGAGGTAGGCAGGATCGAGGCCCAACAGAGTGGCGGCTTCGTGGTGTTGCATTAGAAATCCAATCTAACACTAATGCGCCCGTCCAGCAATTGAATTTTTGTTTTTTATTGCCGAAGGGGCTCCAAGCCCACCCTGGCGTTTGTAGTCAATCCAGGCGCATCCTGGTGCGTCCTACAAGGTATTTCGGGCCAAGCCCCTTACCTTGGCTTCCGGTGAACCTTCAATACCTCCAGCCGCTTCATCGCCTCCCGCTTGCCGATCCCTCGCACGGCAACCAAGCCAGCGATTTGTGCCTTGCGGGGCCGGGCCTTGCCGTGCTCCCAGGTGTAGATGGTCAAACCGGAGACGCCGACCAACTTACCATAATCCTCCGCCGACAATCCAAGCCGCTTCCGTTGCGCCCGCACGGATCGGGCCGAATACCTGATCCCTTCCAGGTCTTCTTCTTTGGCGGCCTGCGGTTGGCCGAGGCGCTTTCGCTCCTGGGCTTCCAGAAAGGCCATCTTCCTCTGCTGCTGTTGAAGTTCCCGCTTCAATTTGGCGATGTCGCTCCGATACTGGGCTACGGCCTGCTTGGTGGTGGATGTGGCAGCCTTGATCTCTCGTTTCGCCAAGCGGCGGATTTCGTCCTTGAGGACGGTGGCAACGTTGGGCATGATAGGTTCTCCTGGGTTAGCTATCAGCATCCGAATTGAAAACGTGTTCTATCCCTTGCCCACCGCTTAGCGGCGGGAACCGTGGCATCGGCCTGCTGGCGGTACGAGGAGCCTGCCAGGTTCATCGTGACACCCGAGGTAAGAGCCGTATGAGGTAGTTCCTCACGTACGGATCTGCGCGGGGGGCCGCCCGCAAGGGCGGTCCCTACCGCGACCCGGACAGGTCCGATATTGGAAAACTGCACAATGTACGATCTCGCCTATCTTCACTTAATCGGGCCTGTCCGACCTGGCCCGTTTTCCTCCCTCCCCCCCCTTTATGTCCCCCGTTCAAGGAAGAGTTCGTCGGCGACGCCGAGGCCAACAAGATGCTCTCCCGCGAGCAGCGCGAACCCTGGACGATCAAGAATGTCGATTCTTGCCTCAACGTGGGGTAAAGTGAAGAAACTGCGATGGCGACTGTCCCCTTCACAATCGATCGAATAACGGAGGCTTCCATGACGAACCATCTTTCAGCGTTGCCCCTGATCCTGGCCGCCGTCCTGGCCGGGGCCGACAGCATCGCCGGCCCGGCGCTCGGCGCGGAGGCCGGGTCGGCTCCGATCTCGATGGCCAAGGCCCGCGATGGTTTGCGGGGAAAGGGCGTCGTGACCGTCAACAATCAGAAGGTCGAATTGCGGACGCCAGATTTCGTCCTCAGGCTGGATGCGGGCGACGGGCTGCGCGCCGAATCTTGGGAGAACCGGCTCACGGGGACCACGATCGCGCTGGGCCACGGCCCCGAGTTGGGGTTGGATATCGGAGCGACGGTGCCATCGGCGGTTCCCGTGAAACTGCGCGTGACGGGGCTGCCGGATCCGGTGCAGGCGCCGGCCGGCAAAGCGGTCTTCACTCTGGCGGCCGAAGGAGCGAAGATCACCGCCCGGGTCACTTACCAGTGGGATGCCGCGCAGCCGGTGTTGCGCAAATTCGTGGAGATTGTGAATGCCGGCGATCGGCCGCTGAACCGCCTGCTGAACATGCACTTGGGCGCCTATCAGACCGATGCCAGCAAGGTGACTGCAAAAGGTCTTGGTTTCCCAGTCTATCTGAACGACGAATTCTTCCTGTCGCTCGCCCATCCTTCCGGACGGGTCGGCAGTCAGGGTAAAGAGGTCTTCCTGCGCCACCATCCGGGGAAGCGCATCGCGCCGGGCGAGACGTTCGCCGCGATGGAGACCGTCTATGGCGTGGCCAAGACCGGCGGCGCCCAACAAGCCTTCACCACGCATCTCACGCAGCGGATGCGCCGGGTGGTTCGGAAACACGACAAGCCGTACGCGATCTTCGACGCCTTTGGGTGGGATCCCCTCTGGGAGACAGAAGCCTATCTCTTGGACAACATTAGCAAAGTCGCCAAGGGGCAGGAGGAATCCGGTTGTCACTTCGACTATTACTCCGTGGATTTCTGGAATGACCCGGCCGGTGATTTGGTCCGCTTTCATCCCCAGAATTTTCCGAATGGTTTTGCGCCGATCAAGCAGGCGTTGGAGAAACTCGGGACGGCGCCCGGGCTATGGATCGATAGCGGCGGGAGTCCCGGCTGGACCATCGGCGGCAACCCCGCGATCAAACCGGCGATGACGGATCCCAGCGGGCGGGGAAGTATCTGCCGCGCCGCCGAACCGGCCCGGTCGCTCTACACCAAGGCGTTTATCCATCACGTCAAGGAGAATGGCGTTCGCCTGCTGAAGTTCGACCATAACGGCAACAAGGAGATGGTCTGCAATAATCCCCACCACGATCACTTGCCCGGCGCATACAGCACGGAGGCCAACCATGAGGCGATCATCGAGTTCCTCCAAGCACTGGATCGGGAGTGCCCCGAGGTGTTTCTGATGTTGTATTGGGGGTATTCTTCGCCGTGGTGGTTGTTGCACGCGGACACGATCTTCGACTGCGGGCTGCACATCGAAGCCAGGGATCCCGCGTCGCAGCCGACCCCGTACGCCCGCGATACCGTGATCCAAAGGATGGACCAAGGGCTTCGCAGTGCCGTGGCGCAACGCGATATACCGGCCCTGGGCAAGGACTCGTTGGGCGTCTGGTTGGCGAGAAGCACTTGGAACAGCAGCATTGGCAAGGAACGCTGGCAGGAGAGTCTGGTGATGGACATCTGCCGGGGTAGTCTGTTGGCACAGATCTGGACCGACCGCGACTGGCTGACCCCGCCCGAACGCAAACAGATGGCGGACTTCATCGCTTTGGTGAAGACGCAGCCCAATTGTTTCCGAAACTCGCGCTGGATCCTGGGCGACCCGTGGAAGGATGAACCCTACGGATACAGTTGCACGGACGGCAAACGGGCCTTTCTCGCCATCAACAACGCCTGTTGGCGGGACAGTTCCATCGCGATTAGGCTCGGTTCCGAGTGGGGACTGCCCGACGGCGGATCATGGGACATCTATCGCTGGCATCCCGATCCGTCTCGGCTTGTCGGCGCAAGACCGGCCTTTGGCCAGTCGGCCACGATCGCGCTGCGGCCGTTCGAGGTGGTGTTGCTGGAAGTGGTGCCGGCCGGACAGGCGCCTTCGCTGGCCCGCCAATGGAGACAGTCGCCGATGCCGGTGGGTTTTGCGGAACCGACGACGGTCATCGACTTCACCAAGGTTGCCGACGATCCCGATCCCGCTCTGCGCAAGCCAACCAACCGCAAATGGGCCGGCCAGATTCCGCCGGCGGCCAAAGGCGGCACGTTGGTCGTGGTCTCCCCCGGCGCGACGATCGGGGCCCTGGCGGCCCAACTGGGAGGGCAACCTGCCGTGTGCACTCCCGTGTGGGGGGCGTCGCACGTCAGGGCCTCATGGAAGGCGTGGCGAATTGCCGTTGGGCCGTCGTCCAAGTCGCAGGAGATCGTATTGGACTTCAGCGATCACCGAGGACCGGCAGTCAGCGGATTCTTCATACCCTTGGAGCAATGTAACCCCCCACCCCCTCCCCGCCGGCCGGTCCAGCCCGCCGGAATCACCCGGCCGGCATCCGGGCACGGGCTTTGTCGGTACGCTCTACCTCTTGAAGGCGCTGATGGAAGCCGGCCGGAAGGATGTGCTGCCGGGCATGGCCGCCCCCATCCAGACCCACGGGCCGTCCAACGCGCGGAGGTGGGGCACACCGACGCAGGTTGGAGAGAGTTGCACACCCCCGCACGGTGCGTCCATCAGCTATGAACGGACCCCACACACAGGTGGTAGTCGCAGACAATCGTTACTGTTTCGGAATACCACCGTTTCTCGGAACCTCGGCCGGCCGACTTGCCCGCGTCGGTCACAGGGACCGACGCATCGAAACGGCACCAAATGGATTCACAAAAGCCTTCGTTTTGCGAGACGGACTGAATGGCCGTTACCTGATAGTTTCTCGGGGAACGGCCCGTCCAAGACTGCCATCTGATCACTCAACTTCCTTCCGCGTTGGACGACGCGGTGGCCAAGGAGAAGGCCAATCGCGATGCAATCCGCGACATTGGGGTCACTCCGGCCGGCCCGTACCGGCCGGGCGACACGGTCACCATCACTTGGAAGTGCGATCCGAAGGTCGTCCAACGTGTGAAGATCCACTTCTCCCCTGGACCCGGGATGTGGACGGCGGC
>JBEKCP010000232.1:0-8573 GCA_050014815.1 Thermoguttaceae bacterium
GTCGATGCGGCTATCCGCCTTGCCCGCCACCTCGTCGTGCATGCTCTTGCCGGCGTCCTCTTCGAGATGGGCGCGGATAATGCCGATCCGCTTCGGCTCGAAGCGGCCCTTGGGGTCGCTGATCTCCAGCCAGCCGTCATGGCTCAACGGCAGGTCGTACTGGCTGATCTGGTAGCCCTTGGGCAGGTCGGGGTAGTAGTAGTTCTTGCGGTCCCACTTGGTGGACGCGGCGATCGAGCAATTCAGAGCCAGGGCCGCCCGCCTTGCCAGCTCGACCGCCCGGCGGTTCATCACCGGCAGCGTGCCGGGCATGCCGATGCAGATCGGGCAGGTCTGCGTGTTGGGCGGCGCGCCGAACCTCGTGCTGCAGCCGCAGAAAAGCTTGCTCTCGGTCAAGAGCTGCACGTGGACTTCCAGGCCGATCACGACGGAATAAGATTGGTCCATCAGGTTGGACTCCCCGGGGATTCCACAGGCTGCATCTGCATGATGTGCAGAAGTGATACGGTCACCGCGCGGTCGAAGACCGGCTCGGCCTCGCCGGGCGCCGCGAGGCCGACGATGACTGTCGAGCGGCCGACCATCGCCAACTCGGGATGACGGACCTCATAACTCCGGCCGTCGGTCAGCGTGAGGCGAAACGGCTGAAACGGCCGCCGGTGCAGGAACTCGCGGATGTCCTCAGGTCGCATGTTGAGCTCCTTTGTCTCGTACTTGGGCAGTCGCATGGCACTCGAACACCGCGATTTCCTCCTTCAGTTGGTTGATGAACTGCCTTAGGGAGCGCAGGGTCAACTCTCGGAGATGTTCATTCTCCATTGGCTTCCGGCGGATTTCCTCGCAATGCTCCTCCAGAAAGTGGAGCTTTTCCCGCGTTGCGTCTAATTCAAGTTTCGTTTCAAGCGTCATAGAACTCGGGAAGCATGCCTAGTATTCCTCCCCGATAACAGGCCGACCGGATACCGCGACAACACTGTTATTGTAGGTCGCTCTCCCCCGTCCGTCGAGGGGATGGCGGCGGGTTTCACTCCAACGGCGGTTTCCGCGCGTGCCAGTCGGTGGCCTGCTGGAACATCTGGGCGCCGCGGAGGAGCCGCTCCTCTTCGAAGGGCGGGGCTTGCAGTTGCAGGCCGATCGGCAGCCCGTGGGAGCTCAATCCGCAGGGGATCGCCACCGCGCCGAGCCCCGCCAGGTTCGCGCTGACAGTGTAGAGATCAAACAGGTACATCGAGAGCGGGTCGTCGATCTTCTCGCCGATCTTGAAGGCGGGGGTGGGCGTGACCGGGCCGGCAATCAAGTCGACCTCCTCGAAGGCCCGGTCGAAGTCCTGCCGGATGAGCCGCCGCACCTTGAGGGCTTTCTTGTAGTACGCGTCGTAGTAGCCGGCGCTGAGGGCATAGGTTCCCAGCATGATCCGCCGCTTGACCTCGGGGCCGAAGCCCTCGGCCCGGGTCCGGCGGTACATCCGCACCAGGGCGTTGTCGAGGTCCTCCAGGGCGGACGTGTCGCCGGCCTTCTCGAACCGCTGCCGCTGGGCCTGCAACTCGTCCGCCATGCGGCGCTCGTCGGTCCGGTAGCCGAAATGGACGCCGTCGTAGCGGGCCAGGTTGCTGGAGGCCTCGCACGGGGCAATGACGTAATACGTGGCCACGGCATATTTGCCATGCGGGAGCGAAAGCCATTTCACCGTGGCCCCGAGCGACTCGTAGACGCGGATCGCTTCCCGCACGGCCGCCTCGACCTGGCCGTCGAGTCCGTCGCCGAAATGCTCGCGCACGAGGCCCAGCCGGAGCCCCTCCAGGGGCCGGCGGACCGTCTCGGCGTACCGTGGCACGGGCAGGTCGATCGAGGTCGAGTCCATCGGATCGTGCCCGGCCAGGACCTCCAGGAGCAAGGCGAGGTCTTCGGCGGTGCGGGCCAGGGGGCCGACCTGATCGAGGCTGCTGGCGAAGGCCACCAGCCCGTAGCGGCTGACGCGGCCGTAGGTCGGTTTCATGCCCGACACGCCGCACAGGCCGGCCGGGCAGCGGATCGAGCCGCCCGTGTCGGTGCCGACCGACAGCGGGGCCATCCGCGCGGCGACGCAGGCGGCCGCCCCGCCGCTGGACCCGCCCGGAATCCGAGCCAGGTCCCACGGATTGTGCGTCGGGAAGAAGGCCGAGTTCTCGTTCGACCCGCCCATGGCGAACTCGTCCATGTTCGTCTTGCCCACCAGCACGGCGTCGGCCGCCTTGAGCCGGGCGACGACGGTGGCGTCGTACGGCGGGCGGAAGTGCTCGAGCATCCGCGAGCCGCAGGTGGTCGGCGCCCCCTCGGTACACAGGACGTCCTTGATCGCCACCGGCAGGCCGGCCAGGCGGCCCAGCGGTTTGCCCGCCGACCGCCGCCGGTCGATCTCCTCGGCCCGGGCCGTCGCGGCCGCCGGGTCGACCCGCAGGAATGCCCGGACGCGCGCGTCGCATCGCTCGATCTGATCAAGGAATGCCCTGGTCAACTCGATCGAGGCGACTCGGCCCGCGCCAAGCTCGGCCAGGAGTTCGGTGGCGGTACGGTCGATAAGCGACATAAGAGAGTTTTCAGTTATGAGTCGTCAGTTCTTGGTTTCGTCCTGACAACTGACAACTGACCACTGACAACTGACCACTGACCACTCATCGTCAGATTTCACCCAAGACAGCGGGGACCAGGTAACACTCGGCGTCGCGGTGCGGGGCGGTCGCCAGCGCCGCTTCCCGATCGAGGCTCGCCGTCACACGATCGTGCCGCAGCACGTTGGCCACGTCCAGCGCATGCGCCATCGGCTCGACCCCGTCGGTGTTGACCTCGCCGAGCAGATCCATGTATCCGAGGATGTCGCCCAACTGCGCCGTCATCCACAGGACCTCCTCCTCGGAGAGGAGCAACCGGGCCAGGAGCGCGATTTTTTCGACTTCGCCGCGGGAGATGGCCATGGCCGAGCCGCCGCTACTTGGTCGCCGGGGCGGCAGGGAGACGGAACGGGACGGCGCGGATTCGTTTCGTCACGGCCCCGCTGCGGATACAACGCGTGCAGACGCGGAGCGTCTTGTGGGTCCCGTTGGCCGTGCTGACGTGGACTTTCTGGAGATTCGGCCGGAACAGCCGGCGGGAAATACCGGTGATCTTGGTTCCCACTCCACCGAGGTACTTTGCTTTACCCCTATGGGTCACCTGGTTCCCCGTCTCGGGCTTCTTCCCGCAGATGTCACATGCTTGCCCCATCCGAACGCTCCTCTCAGGTCATGGACGAAGAACCGTTATTGTATACGCTCCGATCGGCGGGATGCAAGGGGGAGGGGAGCGAACGGCAAGATCGCCCAGGCGGCGGCCGCCACGAGGGCCACCAGCCCCAACAACGCCAGACAGAGGCCGGCCACCTGGTCGTCCACGCCGTAGTGCAAGAGGCCGAAAATGCGGATGGCAATCGTCGTCACGCCCGGCGGGACGACCAGGACGCTGGCCGACAGGTCCCCCAGGGCGACCGCCAGCGCGAGGAGCCACGCCACGGCGAAGGCCGGCCACCGCAGGGGCAGGATGATCCGCCGCCACAGGACCGCCCGCCCCGCCCCGTCGATCGCGGCACTCTCCAGCACGGCGGCCGGCACCGTCCCCAGGGCATGCCAGAGGCAGAAGATTGCGACCGGCATCGCACGGATCCAGAGCGCCAGCCAGGGGGCCAGGATCGAGTGATCGTACAGGTAGAAGAGCCACGGTATCTCGGGCCGGTCGAGGCCCCAGATCACCAGCAGGCCCAGTACCGGCCCGGGCACGGCCAGGCAGACCGCGGCGACCAGCATGGCGGGCAGGGCACCGTGCGAAGCATGGTCGCCGCAGGGGCTTCGCCGGGCGAGCCAGGCCAGCGGGGTCGCGGCCGCCACCGCCGTCGTTGCCGCCAGCGTACACACCAGAAACGTCCACCCGAACTCCCTGGCGAATCGCCGCGGGGCGTCGAAGATCATCCAGAGGCACTTTGCGGCCGACCAGGCGCGGACCCGGCCCGCCGCCGTCTGGCTGACCACCACGCCCGCCTTGTAGAACAGGCTCCCCAAGGGGACCCCGATCATGGCCAGCGCCACGGCGACGGCCAGCAGGCCCAGCGGCCACCGCCAGCGGCCCAGCGGGAAGCAGAGCGGGCGGCGGGGCGTCCCGGGCCGATCCGGCACCCCCAGGGCCGACGCGGAGGCCACCGCCGCGGCCACCAGCAGCGCCGTGGCGAGCACCCCCGGCACGAGCCCGACCGCCGCCACCCCAGGCTCCTCGCCCACGGCGATCTGCGTATAGACCTCCTCCGCATAGGTGCGGACGCCGAACAGGTCGGTAACGGTCATCTCTCCGGCGGTGACGATGGCGATCCAGATGGCCGCCATGGCCAATGCCGGCCAGGTGCCCCGGAGGGTCACATGGAGGAAGACCTGCCGCGGGGAGCCGTCCAGGAGGGCCTGCTCTTCGAGTTCCGGCTCGACCCATCGCCATCCCGCGCCGACCAGGAGCACGACCCAGGGGAGCGCGGCTGCGGCGTGGACCCAGACGGCGCCGGTCCAGCCGTCGAGCAAAGGTCCGCCGGCCGAGGCCAGGGTGTACCAGCCTTGCAGGGCGAAGCCGGCCTGCCACGCGGCGGCCTGGAGGTACAGCGGCACGAAGAGCAAGAGGGCCGCCAGGCCAAGCCCCATGCGCCGTAGGGGCAGGTCCGTCCGCACCAGCAGCCACGCCACTGCGGTGCCCAGGGGCAGGCTGACGGCGCACGTGGCGCCCGTCAAGAGGAGGGTGTTCAGCAGGAGGACGGCGATGCGTGGCACGTCAATGGGTATCGGCCAGCGGTTGCCAGAGTTCCGTATTGATACTGGCCGACGCGGGGTTAATGGAGTCGGCGGTGTAGCTCTCGACGTGCCCATCGGCGAACAACACGTTCATCGTCCGGTTATGCCGGACGCGGCTGGCGCCCCAGCCGCCCCACTGCGCGATCAGGTTGCTGGTGCCGGGAACGGTCGTCCATTCCGGGTGCTGTGCCACGGCCGTCAGGTCTGGCGCGGAGTCGCCGACGACGTCGGCGACGAGCTTGTAGTACTCGATCAGGAGAATCTTCTGGCTGTCGCCGTGGAACTTGGCGACGTGCCCGTTGATACCGTAACTGCACCGCTCTGACGCCAAGGGAAAACGGATGACCGGATGGTCAAAAGGATCCACGGCCGTCGTACCGTCCGGGTTCAACAGCGAATGCTGGTATCCACTGCCGTTGGTGAAGAAGAAGATGCCTTCCTCGGAATTGTTGGGCAGGGGGTTGATCAAGAGGCAAATGTCCATGAAATCGTCTTGGGGCTCGATGTCGTCGCAGGCAAGGATATACGCGCCCGGATTCGCAGTCACGTTGGCCTGGTTCATCAGATCGAGCCAGGACCCGTGATCCCGGGGCGGGTTGTACTGGTGGTCGAGAAAATGGATCGAGAAGTCCGTGAACAGCTTCACGAAGGGACCCGCGGCCAGCGGGATCGTCTTGTGCGTGTTCTTGACGTAATAATTATAGCTGGACGCCCCGCCGCCCTTCGGCTCCTTGTCGTCGGGGCACCAGTACATCGTTTCCTGGCTTTCGAGGTAGGGCGCCAGGGTGACCTTCCACGCCTGCGCGCCGAAGCTCTTGGACGAGCCCTCGTACTTGGCCCGGAAGTGGGCGTACGCCACGCCGATTTGCTTTTCGTTGTTGGCGCACAGGGCCTTTCGGGCGGCCTCGCGGACCGACTGCGTCGCCGGCAGGAGCAACGCCATCAACATCCCGATGATCACGATGACCACCAGCAACTCCACGAGCGTAAAACCGGGCTTCGGACGACGCGCCATGTCAGGCTCTCCTTTCAAGCGTTTCGTGCTACTGGTCCCGCTTGGCCAATGTTTCTTTCCAAATGTCCAGCCGGGAGAGGCCGCCCTTGCCGACCGTGGTGAAGCCCTTCCATTGCTCCCGGAGCCGCTGGACTTGCGACTTCCGCTGCTCCGGGGGGGCACGCGGGTTGAAGTCCTCCCGGCTCTGGCACAGCAAGGACGTGACGGCTTGGCCCGCCGCGGCGCGAACCTCGACCGAGTCGTTGCCCAACGCGTCCAGCAGCAACCCCATGCTATCGTAATCCCAGATCGACGCCAGCCCGCGCAACGCCGCTCCCTGAACGGTGGGCGTCTTGCTCTGCTTGAACACGCGAAGCAAAGCCTCCCGGGCCGGATTGCGAGTCCCCGACTTCCCCAGCTTGCCCGCCACCACCACGAGCCGGGCACAGGCAAGCTCCTGGTCCTGCGTCTTTGCCGCGGAAAGCGCCTGCCCGGCCAATACCTCCGGCGATTCCAGCGTCTCACCTGACGGCCAGTACCACCACGCATAGACCGCCACCACGACGACGAGCAAGACTCCGGCCACTACCTTCAGCCATTGTTCCATGGCCACGCACCCCGAGAAGACCGCCAAGACACATGGCGCGGTTCTATTTTACAGATCGGCCAATGTTTTTGGAATACCCGGGAAATGTCGTCCGGGCTATCCCAACAGCCCGGCCTGGTAGGCCAGGTAGCCGATGGCCCAGAGCGCGGCCAGGCCGGCCGCCAGCCATGCCAGCCGCACCATGCGGGCCGATGGGCGGCCGCGGCCCCGCGGGGGCGGCAACAGTCTGGCCGCCACCAACCGCCGCGCACGGATCAGTGGGGAAGGAGGACGGCGAGTCTCGGGTTGGCGGGCGTGGGCGATCATTTTCGGAGGACCCGGCCGTAGGCCTCCCGAGTTATCTTGGCCATGGCGTTCCAGGAGAAATAGGTCCGGATGTGCTCGGCCAGGCTCGCGCTCCTTTTTCGACCCAGGGCGGCCAGGACTCCCCGCCGGACGGCCCGCAGGTCGTCCGGCTTGACGTAGATGGCCTGGTGACCGAAGTATTCGTCGGCGGGGCTGTCCTGGAAGAGGACCAGCGGGGCGCCGGACATCCCGCCCTCCAGGGCGATCCGCTCGGGGGCCTCGACTCCGCTGGCGACCACGAGGCACCCGCAGGCCGCGTACGCACTGGCCCGCAGGGCGTCGCCCGGAGCGATCTGCCCGGCGAAGTGTACCCGGCACCCGGCTTCGCCGGGTACCCCGGCCGCGCGGCGGCACGCGGCCTCGTACCACTCGCAGCCGGCAACGGCGCCACCCAAGAAGACGATGGGCAGATTCTCGTCGCGCATCGCAAGGAGGAAGCCGAGTTGACCGTTCCGCGGCTCGATCGGGCCGACATAGAGCACGAAATCCCGCTCCCCCACCCGCTGGGCGAATGGCCCGGGATCCGCCAGGGCGAGCCTCGGATCGGCCCCGTGCGGCACCACGCGGATCCGCTCGCCCGGCACCCGGAACTGCCGGATGATTTGCTGGGCCTCAGCGTTGGAATGGGGCAGCACGAGATCGACGCTCTGGTAGAGCTGGCGATGCGGTGAGGGCCATCGCGGATAGACCGACTGCCCAAGGTGCCCGGCCCAAGCCGCCATTTTTCGGGCCAGGGGCCGCCTCCCGGAGGGATCTGCCGACTGCCCCGCCTCTGGGAGCCATGCAAGCGGCGAGAGCACGACGGGAATGTGCAGTTGCCGGGCCATCTCGACCACCGGCCGGAATTCCTCGGCCGTGCCGAACAGGTGCAGGCAACTGGCCTCCGTCAGGGGATCTTCCCATGGCCGCCATAGCCGTGCCGCGACCCCCACGTTGGGTAGCTCGCGGGCCAGCGTGAGCATTAGCACGTCCGCGCCCCCGGGCGATGCCAACGCCGTCAGAGGGCCGGCCAAGAATACCCGAACAGGCCACGTGGCCGACCGGACGGGAGCCGCCGCCGGGCGCAAGGTCGCCACAGGTTCCTGGATCATCGTTGAGGCCGTCTTCATTTCATCCGAGAACGTGCAATCTCTTATCAGACCTATAACCATACGGCCACCCACCGGGGGCGTCAAGCTCGAATTCGGGTTGTCTGACGGGCCTACCCCCAGGGGTTCGGCCAGTCTCCCCAGCGGTCCAGGTACCGGCGGAAGGCCGCCACCTGGTCGGCCTTCCCGGCCAGCCAGGCCTTCGTCTCGGCCACGATCTGCTGCTCGGCCTCCAGGGTCAACTGCCCCAGCAGCACCCGGGTGCGGAGGAAGACGAAGTAGGTGTCCAAGACGTCGCAGCGGCAGTAGTCGTTGATCTCGGGGAGCCGGCCGGCATCGTAGAGGTCCTGCACCATGTCGCCCTGGACATCCATCTTGCCCGGCTTGCCCAACAGGTTCGCCACCAGATTCAGACCGCCGTTGAAGCGGGTGCTGCCGAAGTTGGTCAGCATTTCGCAGAGGTCCAAGTGGGCCGCCGTGTTGTACCGGTTGCGGAACTGCTCGGAGGGCCTTGGGCTCGCCTGGAACCAGCCGGGCAGACTCAGGCCGTAACGAAACGCGGCCAACTCCAACAGAGGCACGTCGAACCCTCGGCCGTTGAAGCTCACCAGCGTGGGCCGGTGATACTTCTCCCAGCCCCGCCAGAAGTTTTCGGTAATGACGTGCGGGCGGAACTGCGGCTCGTCGAGCACCACCACGTCGGC
>JBEKCP010000233.1:0-8567 GCA_050014815.1 Thermoguttaceae bacterium
TCGCCGAGAGATAGAGCACCATGCCCATCCGCCAGCCGGGCGACGACCAGAGCCAAACAATCGGCACGGCCAGGAGGGAGACGTCGTAGAGCAACAGGTGTGGGGTGGCAACAAGGAGGAAGAGCGCGGCCGCGGCATACTCATAGTGCATGGCGTACGCGGTGTCCGGGCCGCGCCGCGCCAGCCGCCGGTTGGCCTCGACGATCTTCAGCAGGAGGAACCCTGCCAGGACGGCCACCACGAGCTGGGCCGCCGCGGCGGCCGCATGACGCTCCGGCATCAACCAGTACCAGCCGCGCAGCACGTTACTGATGGTTCCGCCGAACGATTGCTCGTAGGCGCCCGTCAGGGTGATGAGCTTGGCGGCCCGGCCGATGCCGGGCAGGGCGACAACGTAATTCAAAGGCACGGCGGGGCCGAGGAGAACCATGACAGCCAGGACCTGGATCGCCGCCCCGAGGGCCATTCCGCAAAGCGCCCGCAGGTCGCGGCGCAACACGAGCCAGACGACCGCCGGGGCGGCCAACTGCGGCTTCATGAAGAGGACCGACATTACCAGTCCGGCCCCGAGCCGGCGCCCGCGGTGGTGCAACAAGGTGCCTCCGGCCAGGGCGAGGAGCCACAAGGGTGTCAACTGGCCGACCCGCAACGCCATCCAGACGGGAAACATCGCCGCCAGGGCCAGGATCGCCGTGGGTTTCCAGCGGGGAGTGATGGGCATCCAGCGGTACAGCACAAAGCCCGCCGCGATGAAGGCCGCACCCTCGACTATCCACCAGACCAGCCTCGCCTCCAGATAAGGCAGGCGAGCCAACGGGGACATCATCAGCGCGACGGTCGGGGGGTAAAGCGAGTAGTACCAGGTCTTCGGGTGGATGTCCGGAATGCACGTCTGGACGGATTGAAAGTACGTCTGGTCATAGAGGCGGTCGGCGTGGCCGCTTTGGACCACGCGGCCGGCCGCATAAAACTGGATCACGTCGGTGCCGGCGTCGAAGATCTCGAAGCACAGCGGTCCCCATGCCGTGAAAATCACTCCGGCTGCTAACAGCAGGTTCAGGCGATGGTTGAGCGGCCACCGGGACATGACGACGCCTTTTCTCGGCAATGCCTGGTCTTGGGGCCGAGCCTCGACAAGACGGCCGTGCCGCCGACCAGTACCCCCCGTCAGACTTCTCCCAATTCTAGGTCACTGTCTGCCCGGGAATTATCGTTGGTGAGACGATGGGATAAGCTTGATGGTCGCAGGCTTGTGCCCGCGAACCCGGCAGCCTCTATCGCGGCCGCCTGGCCTCGACGGCCGGCCTGGCCCTGACCTTCTGCTGCTTCTTCGGCGGCTCCACGGGGGCAGTCTTCCGTCTGGGCAAGATCTGCGGGCGTCCAAACGCCGGCCTCTGACAAGATGATCGGATTGGTCAAAGATCGCCGGTAGTAACCGTTGGTCCGGGAATGCCGCTTTGGAGGCCGCATCTCTTCCGGTTATCCCGGCCGAATGATTCTTGCCGATGTTCCTGGCAGAGACGATTGTGAGTGCTTTGTCTTTCTTGCCGATTTGCAGTCTTCTGCGGACGAGGGAGGGAGCCCATGAGCCTGGCCGGTCGATACGCGTCGAGGGCGTGCCTGTTGATGTGGACCTTGGCGGCGATAGCCGCCAGCGGTTGCACCAGCATGAGCGACTACGTGCACAACGGTTTCAAGGTGGGGCCCAGCTACGGGCCGCCCCAGGCCCAGGTGGCCCAGCACTGGATCGACGTCAACGACCAGCGGCTCAGAGCCGAGTCGCCCGACCTGAGCCACTGGTGGACCGTTTTCAACGATCCGGTGTTGAACGCCCTGATTTGCGACGCGTACCGGCAGAACCTGACGCTGAAGGCGGCGGGGGAGCGGGTGATGGAGGCCCGGGCCCAACTGGCCATCGCTCGGGGGAATTTCTTCCCGCAAACCCAGCAGGCCGTCGGCGGCTACTCGCGGAACGCGAATGCCGCGGCCCCGGGTGTGCCGTCGGGCCTGTCCAGGTGGACCGACCAGTGGAACTACGGTTTCAGACTTGCTTGGGAACTCGATTTCTGGGGCTTGTATCGCCGCCAGATAGCGTCGGCCGACGCCGCGCTGTCCCAGTCGGTCGAGAGTTACGATGCCGCGCTGGTGACCCTCTTGGGCGACGTGGCCGCCGCCTACGTCAACTACCGCCAGGCCCAGCAGGAGATCGCCGTGGCCAAGGCCAACGCGGCGTTGCAACGATGGGTGCGGGATCGCATTCAGGATAAGCTCAACGCCGGAGCGGTCAACAAGTTGGACTTCGACCAGGCAGAGACCAACCTCGCGCTGTTGGAGGCGGGGATCCCCCAATTCGAGATCAACCGCCGGACGGCAGAGGACCAGTTGTGCATCCTGATGGGCATGCCGCCGTGGGACCTCCGCCAACGACTGGGCGAGACGCCGATCCCGGCGGTGTCGCCGGAGACGGTCGTGGGCATCCCGGCCGAGCTGCTCTGCCGGCGCCCGGACGTCCGGGCAGCGCAGTTCGCCGCCGCCAGCCAGGCCGAGCAGATCGGCATCGCCGAGGCCGACTTCTATCCCCATATCACTATTGCAGGGACGCTCAACTACCAGGCCCAAAACTTCGGCGGCTTGTTCAGGAACTCCGCCTTCAACGGCAGCATCGGACCAGGGTTCGCGTGGGACATTCTCAAGTACGGCAGCATCCTCGGGAACGTCCGCCTCCAAGACGCCAAGTTCCAGGAACTGGTGTTCACCTACCAACAGACGGTGCTCCAGGCGAACCGGGAAGCGGAAGACGCGATCGTAACCTTCTTGCAGGCCCAGGAACGGGAAAAGGTCCTCAGCGGGCAACCGGAGCACGAGGAGGTTCGCGACGGAAAGACGGTCAAGGTGCCCGCCACCGGTCAATTCGCGGCCCAGGAGGCCATGCAAATCGTCATCTGGCAATACATTGAAGGGGCCCGGGTTGCCAATGTGGCGGTGGACTTCAACCGCGTGGCCGTGATCGAGCAGCAGTTGGCCTCGGAGCAGGAGCAGTTGGCCCAGGCTCGGGGCCAGGTGGCGAACGGATTGATCCAGATATTCCGCGCCCTGGGAGGCGGCTGGCAGATCCGCATGGCGCCGGAAGAGGGGCGGGTGGTGGTCCCGCCGCCCGCTGCCGGCAAGCCGGCCGAGATGATCGAGACCCCCAAGGTCCCGGCACCGCCCGGGGGCGCCCCCGATGCCGGAAAAGTGATCGAGAAGAAGCCGCTTCCTCCCATCCCGGAGCCGGTGGTCGCCCCGGTTCCGATACCCGACGTGAAGCCGGACGGCAAGCCGATGCCATAACCGCCGCGGGGGGTGCATTCCCGGCCGCTGCCGGACATCGAACGTTTAGCGGGCGGGCTTGCCCGCCGAGTTTGGCCGTCGATTCACTCGGCGCACCCAGAGGGTACCCGGCCCGCCCGCTAAACGTGGCATCGCCTTCGCGCGGGAGGGCTGCTGCTTGACACCCTCCGATCGCCTGAATATCATGTAGGTTATGAGCTTATGGAACAAGATCCTTCTCTGGGTGATTGGTCTGGTCGCACTGCCCGTGTTCTTCTACATGGCGGCGCGGACCCTCAAGACGTATCATTACTGGGGCAACCAGGTCTCGTTGCTTACCACGCAGCTCAAGGCCCAACAGGAGAAGAACTTCCACCTGGTCAACGACGACGAGCCGGGCAATAAGGGCATCCGCCGCCTGGAAGCGGACCTCAACCGGCTCCTGACCAATCGCGGCCGCATCTGGAAAGACTGCGAGCCACAGAAGGTCTCTCTCAACGGGGAGGTGGCGGTCGGCACAGAGCAGGCCGGCAGCCCCAACCACATCTCCGACAAGATGGTGCTCTACGTCTTCGAGGGGAGCGACGACCAGCAGTCGGGCAGCTACCTCGGCGAGTTCAAGGTGACCGAGGTAGCGGAGAACAAGGTCGGGCTGGCGCCGACCGCGGCGCTCACCCCGCGGGAGTTGAAGCGGCTCACCGGCAGCAAAGGCCCGTGGACCCTCTTCGAACTGATGCCCGCCGACCGGCACTTCGCCTTTGCCGATCTGTCGGAAGATGAGAAGAAGGCCCTGTTTCCTTCCAACGTGGTGTCGCCGAAAGTGGTGTCCGAGTACCTCAGGGACGGGCAGCCCTCGAAGGCCGACGACCCGGAGAAATGCCGGCGGGACGGGAAGTATGTCCGGCGTTTGCGCGACTACAAGGAGCTCTTCCGATCGTACCGGACCGACCGGACGTTGTTTGTGGACATATGCGAGGCCCTGGTCCGCGACAAGCAGTACATCGACGACGCCAAGACCGATGCCGAGCGGCAGGTGCAGTTCGTCGAGCAGTACGTGGCCGTTCTGAGGACGGAGAAGGCCCAGGCCATCAAGGCGCGGCAGGCGGCCGGCGGGTTTCGGGCGCTTTTGGAGCAGAGGCTCGCGGGCATCCAGGACAAAGTGGCCGCGCTGATCAAGGACAATCTGACGAAGGCCGCCGAAATCAACCAGCTCCAGGTGGCCGCGGCGCAGCGGATCCGGACGATGGAGCAGACCGGCGCGAGGAACAGATAACGGAGTGGGCATCTACGATCGCGATTACTACCGCCAGACGGGGCCGGGGCTGCGGCTGGCCGCCCCCCGTTCCGCCGTCACCGTCCTGATCCTCGTCAACGCGGCGGTCTACATCGCGGAAATCCTCGCCAAGAACTACTTCGGCGACAGCCGCCTGGCCAACTTTCTCTCCGCACACGTCTCCAGTCTCACCGACCCGCGCTACTGGTGGCAGTTCCTTACCTGCGGGTTCACGCACGACCCCGGCTCGATCGGCCACATTTTCGGCAACATGCTGGTCCTGTGGTTCCTGGGCCGGGACGTGGAGGAGTGGTACGGCACGCGGGAGTTCGTGCGGACCTACCTGGTATTGTTGGTGTTCGGGTCGGTGGTCTGGGCCGGCGTGAACTATTTCAATCCAAACGTCAGTCGCGACGCGCCGCTGCTGGGGGCCTCGGGGGCTGTAACGGGCGTGGTGATCCTCTACGCCCTGAATTTCCCGCGACGCATGCTGCTATTCATGTTCGTCCTGCCAATGCCCGCTTGGGTCCTGGGCATCGTCGTGGTCTTGTACGACATCTGGGGTGCGATGGGTAGGGGCGAGCCGAACGTTGCCTACGCGGTTCACCTGGCGGGGGCGGCCCTGGCCTTTGTCTACTATCAGCAGCGGTGGAACTTCGGCCGGTTGCTCGGGGGCGGCCTCCGCTGGCCGCGGTTCCTCGGCCGCCCGCGACTGCGGGTCCACAAACACGAAGACCCCAGCACCGTGCCCGAGGAAGAAGTCGACCGGATCCTGGAAAAGATCCATCGCGAGGGGGAATCGCACCTGACGCGCAAGGAGCGCCGTGTTTTGGAAGACGCCAGCCGCCAATACCAGCGCCGCCGGCAAGGGTGATGACGCCGGTCGGATTGAAGACGTTTAGCGGGCGGGCTTGCCCGCCGAGTAGTGATTGATCGAGGATTCACACGGCGGGCAAGCCCGCCCGCTAAACGTTGGCTTCCCACCCCCCAATAATGTAGCGTTTGCATGTCGCCACGCACCTCTCTTTTGTTCCTGGCACTGCTGGCCGCAATCGCCGGTTGCAGCGCCGGCTCCGGCGACGAGGGCCGCGACGCCGCGGGTCCGCCGGCCGCCCCGGCGCCGGTCCGCGGCGACGACGGCGAGAGCGTCCGCCGCGATTTGACCGCCGGCAGCGTCCGGCCCGCCGAAGACGATACGCTCATCCTCGCCTACCCCGACGATCCCGACACGATCAACCCCATCACGGCCAACGACACGGCGAGCGAGGACTTCCAGCGGACCGTCTATGAGACGCTGGCCACGTCGAGCTTCCGCGATCCCGACAAGCTGCTGCCGGCCTTGGCCGAGAGCTGGCAGTTCGACCAGGAGCGGCTGGAATTCACGATCCATCTCCGCAAAGGCGTCCTGTGGCACAAGGTCCAGTTGCCCGACGGCGACCAGTTGCGTTCGCGGGAGATGACCGCCCGCGACGTGCGTTTCTCGCTGGAGTGCGTGATGAACAAACACGTCGAGACGTCGCTACGCAGCCAATTCGAGGACCCCGACGGCCACGCCAAAGTCCACCTGACGGCGATCGACCCGTACACGGTCAAGATCCGCTGGACGAAGCCTTACTTCCTGGCCAAGGAGGTCACACTCGGCTTCCCAATCATTCCCGAGCACGTCTTCTCGGTCGACGAGAGCGGCGAGCCGATCTCGGCCGACTATTCGTCGAAGGAGTTCGCCGACGGGTTCAACAATCACTGGGCCAACCGGGCGATGTGCGGCACCGGGCCGATGAGGTTCGGCCAGTGGCGGCGAAACGAGCGGCTGGTGCTCGAGCGCAACCCCGATTACTGGGGCCGCCCCTATTACTTCAGCCGGATCGTCTTCCTCTGCATCCCGAACCCCAACACGATGACGCAGCAGGTCCTCCTCAACGAACTGGACTTCACCGAGATCCTCCAGAAGGACCAGTTCCTGCAAATCAAGAGCCGGCCGGCCGTGACCTCGGGCCGGGTGAAACTGGTGGCCTACGATTATCCGGGCTACCGGTACATCGGGTACAACATGAAGCGGGAGCTGTTCGCGGACCGGCGGGTCCGCCTGGCTATGAGCCACGCGGTGCCGGTGAAGCAGATCATCGAGTACGTGATGATGGGCCTGGCCAAGCCGGTTTCCGGGCCGTTCATGCCGGGCAGCCCCGCCTGCGACCCCTCGATCCGCCCCATCCCCTACGACCTCGACGCGGCCCGGCGGCTCCTCGGCGAGGCCGGCTGGACCGAGGGCCCCGACGGCGTCCGCCACAAGCAGGTCCGCGGGGTGGAGGTCCGGGCGAGCTTCGAGCTCCTGATCCGCTCCGGCTCCCCGGCCGGCAAGACCATCGCCGAGATCGTCAAGGAAGATTGCCGCAAGATCGGCGTCGAGGTACACGTCTCGCCGGTCCAGTGGGCCCTGATGCTCACGAAGCTCAACAAGAAGGACTTCGACGCCGCCATGCTCGGCTGGGCCCTCCCGTGGAAAGACGACCCCTACGAGAACTTCCACGGCAGCCAGGCTGAAGTGCCCGCCAGCAATAACGCCGTCGGCTACCACAACCCCGAGGTCGACCGGCTGATCGACCAGCTCCGCGTCACGCTGGACGAGAAGAAGCAGGTCGAGCTCTACCACCGGATCCACCGGCTCATTTACGAGGACCAGCCGTACACGTTCCTTTTCGCCGAGCAGGCGACGGCGGGCTACGACGGCCGGCTGGAGAACGTGAAGTTCTACAAGATCCGCCCCTGTTACGACTCGAGCGAGTGGTATAGCAGCCGGGCGAGGATTCAGGGAGAATAAGGACGCCTGCGAAGCCGCAAGCGGCCGGCAATCCCCAATCCCCAATCCCCAATCCCCAATCCCTAATCCCTAATCCCTTCCCTCCCGTGTGGACGTACATCCTCCGCCGACTGCTGGTCATGATTCCCACGCTATGGGGCGTGACGGTCGTGTCGTTCTTGATCATGCAGTTGGCGCCGGGCGACCCGCTGCTGTTGAAAGCGGGCCGCATGGGCTTGAGCGGCCAGACCGGCCAGACCCGCGACGCCTACCTGATCCAGAAGCGCGACCTCTCGCTCGACAAGCCCCTGGTGCTGAACTTCAACTACTTCCGCGACTACGGCGAGCCGGTCGGCATCGCCGCCCACTACATGGCGCGGGACGATCAGGAAATCGCCGAAGAGGCGCCGAAGCTCGCCGCAGGCGACGACCCCGAGGTGGCCGCCCGCCGGCGCTTCCTGGAGGGCCTCCGCATTCCCCAGTTTGCCGAGCGGTTGGCGGATCCGCAACAGCATGCGGCGCTGGGCCAGGCGATCGGGAGCTACGTGCGGGTCTTTTGCGAGGATACGGGCGCCCCGGGCGTGCCCGCGGCGATGGCGATCCTCGACTCGCCGGAGGCGGACATGCGCGAGAAGATCGGCGTCCTCCGCGCGCTGGACAGCATGGTGCCCGAGCCGTTCGTCTACACCTACTCGCGGCACCCCAGCGAGGGGGAGACGCCGGCCGTTTTGTCGACGTGGCGGACGTGGTGGGAACGGTCGCAGTCGAAATTCCGCCCGTTGAGCCGCGAGCGTCTCGCCTGGGTGGAGGAACAGTTTGAGGCCCTGGTCGCCTCGCCTTCGCGGGGCAAGCTGCTGGAAGGCATCCGGCGTTTCGAGCACGACGACGCCCGATTCTTCGCCGAGAAGCTCCTGGGCGAAGAAACGGGGACTGGCTCCGAGCGCAGCGAGGTGCCTGTCCCCCTTTCTTCGAGTTCCTTGCGCGAGAAGGTCGTCGCGGCGTTGGGCCTGCGGCAATTGGTCGGGACGCCGCTCGTGACCGACGTTCCGCGCGACGCCCGCCCCAAGCTCGTCCAGATCGTCTCGCAGAACTGGCTTGCGTGGTACGAGGCCGGGCAGGACCGGCTCCAGCCGAGCCTCGCGGCGAAGACGTGGGCGATCGTTGCCGACACCCAATATGCCCACATGG
>JBEKCP010000234.1:0-8565 GCA_050014815.1 Thermoguttaceae bacterium
TGAAGCAACAAGGTTTGTTGGCCAGCGAAAAGACGATGAAAGAGTGGCAACGATTCAATCGTTGCCAGAACTATTGGCCAGCGGGAACCTAGGCTAGCCGCGCACGTAGGAGCGGACTGTGCGTTCGGGGATGCTGAGTTCCTCAGCAATCTCGCGGTAGAAAGCAGTTCGCTTTCTGGAGGGGGTTTCTTCCGATAGCCGGGCGAAGATAGCCCGGACCTTCCCCTTCTTTATCTCTTTCAACTGCTCGCGGCATTCCCGCTGCCGAGCCTTGCGGTATTGTGCCTGCACCACAGCATCAATGTCGTCCCACAAGCCTAGCTGTTGAACTGCACGGCCAATGTCGATGCCAATCGCTGCCGCCTGCACGGCGCTGGGCGCGTCCATCATGATGTTGCGCAGAGCACAAATGGCCTTCTGTAATTTGTCAATGTGGTTCCGAAGATCGCCTCCGTGACATCGCTGCTCCGCGGCTTCGCGTTCCCGATCTAGCTGCCCCACGACCACGTCAAGCCTAACGTGAAGGTCGTAGCCTGGGTCTATCCCACGGATGCTTGACGAAGGTGTTTGATACGGGGCGTCGTCCGGGTTCTCAACATCTCTAGCCATGATTGGGCCCTTCGTTCGCCGCGGTCGGCTTCTGTGCCGTCGTACTGTCGGGTGGCTTTGTGGCGTTGTCGTTCGGTTGGTGTGTGGGCTCGCCTCGGCTCGCCTGGAGCATCGCCGTGTTCGCCTTCTGCACAGACTCACGTACCGGGTCGAGAGTCAGGCGACTGTAGATCGCCGTGGTGCTGGGCTGGCTGTGCCCCAACGACTTGCCGATCACCGGTAGACTCGCGCCGGTGATTGCCTGCCAGGAGCCCAGTGTCCGACGCAGGTCATGAACACGCACGTCAGATAGCCCAGCATGCGTGAGCAGCCGCTTCCACGCGCTCTTGGGCTCCATGAGATGGCCGGTCTTGCCATGGGACGGAAAGACCCACGGACCCGGCTTGCATCGCTCTTTGTGGGACCGCAGGATTTCCATTGCCTGCGGCGAGAGTGGTACCACTACGGGATTACCGCTCTTGGTGTCGGGGATTCTCCAAAACCCCAAGTCGAAACTAATGTCCTCCCATCGCATCGCCTGGACGTTGGCCCGCCGCGCGCCGGTAAGTAGCGCGAGGGTGAAGAACGCCTGGAACAACTCCGTTTCGGCCAGCAGCGCGGTGAAGAACGCCTTCAACTCATCTGGCCGAAGGAATCGGTCCCGGCTCTCTTCCTTGAACTTCTGGATGCCTACAGCGGGATTGCCACCGCTGAAGCCCATATCAGGCGCCTTATTGAACATGGCGCGGACCAGGGCCAGCAACCGGTTGGCAGCGTAGATGCCGTTCTTCTCCCCCACCCTGGCGTGTAACGCCTGAATGTCGGTTCTCTTGATGGCCGACAGGCGACGATTTGCCCACGGCTTTAAGAACACCTTGTACTGGCGTTCATCTTCCTTCCAGGTCCGCTTGCGGCTCTTGGCGTGTTCCAGCCAGAAGGCGAACAGACCGCCGAAGGTCTGCTCGTGACGGGCAGCGCGACGCTCCGCAAGCGGGTCCTTGCCCGCGGCCACGCTGCCGGAGGCTGCCTCGCAGGCTTTGCGGGCGTTCTCAACGGTCATCTGAGGGAACCGACCCAGCAGCATCCGCAGGGGGCGGCCCTTCACCTTCCTATAGAAACAGAAGGATCGCTGTCCCGTCTCGGTAATGCGGAGGATCAGGCCGGGCGTCTTAGTGTCGTAGTAGACCGCGCGGCCTGACGTGGGAACAGCTAAAGCCTCCAGTCTGGTCTTCGTGAAGGGAAACCGGCGGTTCTCAGGCGCTGTATCGGCCATTTCTTCGGCCCTCTGATTTCCAGGCAGGATATCGGGGCTACCCGGGGGCTACCGCGTGGCGTAAACTTCGTCGGCTTTCAGGTAGCCCCGTAAAGATTGATTATCAAGACAAGCTACGTATGTGTCAAGGCTTATGGCTATTGATAATCAGAGGGTATACACCATAAAGGATCAGGCCCTAAAACTCTTAATCAGAAAGTCGAAGGTTCGAGTCCTTCAGGGGGCACTCAGTAAGCCGTAACACAGTAATGAGTTACGGCTTTTTTGCGCCATCGGAACCTCCATGGGGGTGGGGGGGTCGCGTTACACCTCTGTTACACCGCTGCCCAGGCCGCCCCTATTCCCCTTCAATCCGGCCCCCGGACATCGCATCGCCGACCTCACCAGCAACCCCAGGTTCGGCGACCGTCACATCCGACCAGCGGCAAGGCCTCGAAGTAGCCGCGCTTGTTCCACTGGGACACTGTCGAAGGCGTTATGCAGCCCGCCGACCAGGGACATCGTTCGTGATTCCTCCATTCTCCCAATAGTGTTTTTGCCATGGCTCGCCGCAGTCGAAATTCTTGTCGCCTGCGGAGCGCAAAGCCTTGAGCTGATTTGGAGCGGGAAAAGCGACAGAGTCGGCACGCACACCCAGACGGTTGCCGTGCCAGCCTTTGGCCAGATCCTCGGGCGCGAACCTGCGGAGTGGATATTTGTTCCGCGCGTGTTCCAAACTGAGGCTCGGATAATGCCGCAAGATGAAATTCTCGGGACAGAGGCGGATGTCCGGTCCGTCGACGTAGTGTCCCCCGGACAACTGCACGACCCCCGGCCGGTTCTGCCAAGCCCGCATCAACCGCCGCGGAATCGGTTCAAAGAAATAGTAGTGTCGCATCTTGTCGTAGAAATCCCTGCGTTCAAAGCGGTCTTGCGCGGTGGCGGGCACGAAAACAAACTCATTGAAGTTGATCACGTTGAAACCTGACGCGGACACGCGCTCGATGCCATCGCGAAGCGATTCGGCGAGTTGGGGCGATTCGAGGATTTCATCGGCATCCTGGTGGATGAACCAATCCGACCGGACTTGCCGAACGACTTCGGCCTTGGCCGCCAGTTGATCGGTGAGGCTGAAGACTCCCCGATAGGGAAGTCGCGATTGGTAAATGATCCGGCGACGGAACTTCCGGCAGATTTGCAACGTCTCGTCGGTAGACTCATTATCGATGATCGCCAGATGGATGTCGCAGGCTGCCAGGTGGGCAAGGGTCACTTCAAGATAAGGTTCTTCGTTCCGGATGCAGAGAATGGCAGTGATTTGCATCAGCAGGTCTCCAGGTAGTTTAGCAGCGTCTCGCGCATGAGCGCGCGGTCAATCAGCAGTGGTTTGGCCCGGGGCAGCGTCGCCAGGTTCCGCGGATTGCTGTCGCCATCAACACAGACTGGCTCTTCCTGCAAGCCGAGCGAGGCGTAATAATCTCGAAACTTGAACCCATCTCCCAGAATGGCATCGGAGATCCGGATCCACCGGCTCGGCACGCCATAGGCGTCGGCGCAAATCAGCCCATGTAACGAGGAAGAAAGGATGCCGGAACATGAGACCACCTGGTCCACAAAACTCTCGATGTCCGAGAAGACATCGATCACGGTCAGCCCCGCCGCCCGGCAGCGCGCCACGAAGGCGGAGTTCCGATCTACGTAGTGCGGGATGACGCCAAGGGTGTCTCCGCGCGGGGACCTCGGCTGATAGACCTCCGGCATGAGCAGTGCCGGATCGCCGTAGACTGCCGGACAGTGCATTCCGCTGCGTCGGCAGAACTCGCGCGTAAGTGGTCCGCGGACGGACAAGATTCGCCGGGGACTGCAAGGCAAGGTACCTTCAGCCGAGATCACTCCCGTGCCCCACACGACGGAATCAACATTGGCCCACTGAAGTATGCTGCCGATGGCCAGCAAGTGTGGCTCTGATGGTCGATCGACGTTTGTACAGGCGGTGATTTCGCAACCTGTAAGCCGGTGGAGCAGATAGGGATTCAGCGCATCGCCCCAGTTGTTGTACTTCTGGAAGTAGCATAAGCGGAGTTTCATGCTAAAGGTCTTGCGCTACTGGCCGGATTGCCTCTCTGTAGGTTTATCGGCTAGCGCAACCGCTACACTCGACACAATCGGCACTCTTTCAGCAAATTGCCCATTTTGCCTTGTCTGCGGCAATTATCGCGTTCCCAACTGAGATTGCTCCGCCCCCCATTGCCCAGTAGGATACCCCCCAAGAAACGTCTTCGAGCAGCGCGTGAAGTTCGTCTGCCTTCGCGGCGGAGGATCCATGCGAATCAACGCCCCTGAAATCATCGAGCAGCCTGACACGGTCAAGATTCAGGCGGCGATCGAGCACGATTCCGGCACAGAGTATCTCTGGTATGAGATGGAGAGGAAGTACGCTCGCTACCTCACCGGCAAGCTCGACGGCTTCCTTGTGGGGGTCCTCCCCGGCGCAATGGCGCGGGCAGAGAATATCGAGTTGGGCGGGCCGGTTTCTGAAACCTTATTGTACAACGTGACCAATTCCTACATGCGCCTGCTCGGCGGTGCGAATCCCGATCTTAAGTGTGTGAAGATCAATGCACGGCTGTTGGACGACGGCCGGTCTTCTCCATTGGCAGATGCCGTGGGAACGGGCTTCTCCGGCGGGATCGATTCGTTCTGCGTGCTGGTCGACCATTTCCGCCAATGTCCCTATCCCGGTTACAAGGTCACGCACTGCGTCTTCAACAACGTGGGATCCCATGGGAGTGGGCCCAGCGAAGCCAACCGTCGGTTGTTCCGGGCCCGGCTTGCACTGGCCAAAACGTGCTTGGATGAACTCGGCCTACCGCTTCTCTGGATCGATTCCAACCTGACCGAGTTCCTGAAGATGGGGTTTCAGAAGACGCACGTTCCCAGGAATCTCTCCGCGATACTCTTGCTGCAGGGTTTATTCGGCAAATACCTTTATGCGTCGGCCTATCAGCACAAGGATTGCCACTTCCGGGAAACGTACGACCTTGCCTTTACCGACCCTGCGGCGGTCCACCTGCTTTCCACGGAAACGCTCCGTTCCATTTCAACGGGATGTCAATATAGCCGTGTCGAGAAGACCGCGAAGGTCTCCGATTGGGCCGCGGCCCAACGATATCTCAACGTCTGCGTCAACGCGGACGCACAGGGCCGAAACTGTTCTGTCTGCGAGAAATGCTGCCGTACCCTCTTAACCCTTGAGCTGCTCGGCAAGCTGGAGCTTTTTCACGGCGTCTTCGATATCGACAAGTACCGGACGGTTCGTAGCGCGTTTCTGTCGGTGTGCCTTCACAGCCAAGAGGATCCCTTTTGGAGGGAAATTGCCGACCTCTGGCGTGAGAAAAGCGGGGCCTGACGTCGCGGGAGCCCCTTCCGACGCGCTGCAATGCCCGTGCAGGTGGCCATCTCCTGCAACTGGACCTGGGGGTTTTCCCGCTTCAACCGGAATATCAGGTCGATGGTCTTCGTGATATCGTCGAAGGTTTCCGTGGGAACCTACTGGATGGGAGGGACGGGGCAAGCTCAGTCGGGAACGTACCGATGCCCTGCCGATCCCGAAGCTCCCCGCGGACAAACTTCCCTTGACGCGTCTGGACGCGAAGGGTATTCTTCGCCGTCTGGGTGCAGGCCGTTCTCGCTCCGGCAATTCCTGGATGATCGCATGGACATTGTGTTTATCAACCCTCCGCTGTCCCAGGAAGAGCGGTATGGAGTGAAGTTCAAGGCCGGCGGCCAGACCGCGCCGATCGGCCTGGCGATTCTGGCCGCGGTCTGCCGGGAGGCCGGATTTCGGACCGCGATCATCGACGCTGCCGGGCAGGGGCTGGGTCTGGCCGAGACCGTGGAGAAAGTCCTCGCGATGCGGCCGAAGTACGTCGGACTCACCGCCGTCACCATCTCCGTCTTCAGCGCCCGGGACGTGGCCCTGGAACTGCGAAGAGCCAATCCCGCGGTCAAGATCCTTCTTGGCGGCGCGCACATCACCGCGGCGCTGTCGGAAACCGTGCAACGCATGGGCCCTTTCTTTGACGTTGCCGTGCTCGGCGAGGGAGAAGTCACGATCCTCGACCTCCTCCGGGCCCTCGCCAGCGGCCGGCCGTTGTCGGAAGTGAGGGGAATCGCCTATCGATCAGGTGCACGTTGCCGGGAATTCACTTTGACCGCGCCGCGGGAACTCATCGAGGACCTGGACAGTATTCCTTTTCCGGCCTGGGACATGTTGCCTGATCTGGCCAAGTCCTACTGCCCCCCCGCGCATACTGTGAAGCGTTTCCCGGCATCGCTGATCATGACTTCCCGCGGCTGTCCGGGAAAGTGCACCTTTTGCGACAACAAAGTGTTTGGGAGAAGGTTGCGGGCCCATTCGGCGGATTACGTGATCCGGCTGATCCGGCACTTGCAGGAGCAGTACGGGATCCGAGAGTTCCAGATCCGGGATGACAACTTTCTGGCGTTCAAGCAGCGGGCTGTCGAACTGTGTCAGCGGCTGATCGACGAAAAGATCGACGTCGCATGGAGCTGCGCGGGCCGAGTCGACATGATCGCGCCCGACATGCTCCCACTGATGAAGAAGGCCGGATGCTGGCAAATCTGGTATGGCATCGAGTCGGGGAGCGACCGGATCCTAAGAGTCATCAAGAAGAACACGACTACCGAAAGGATCGAATACGCCGTTCGCAGCACAAAGCGGGCAGGCATTTCTCCCTGTGGATTCTTCATGATCGGCTTGCCGACGGAAACGGAAGGCGACATGCAGGAGACGATCGACCTGCTCCTGCGGCTGCCGCTGGACGAGTTTCACATCATGCACACGGTACCCCTGCCCGGCTGCGAACTCTACCGCACGGCACATGAATTCGGCGATTTCGACAACGACTGGAAACAAATGTGTGGTTGGAAAGTGTCCTTCCTGCCGCACGGGCTCTCTCATGAAAAGCTGGTTTACTATTCGAACACCGCCCTGAAGAGATTCTATTTCAGACCTCGGGTCATCTGGAGTTACTTGAAGAGAATCCGCAGCGTGAGGCACGTTCACGTGTACGCCTCCGCGTTGATGGCCTTTATGGCCTATGTTTCGAAGAAGAAGAGGTGTTCCGCCGGAATCGCCGATGTTGGAGTGCGGCTTGAGGCGGGCGACAGATCCCAGGGCTGGACCTGCAGGCAACGATGCCGATCCTTCGCCAGAAACTAGCTTGCGTGGCGATCGGGATCTTCTTTCTCTTGTCCATGGCGCTCGGCGCCTGGCGACTGGACGGAGATCCTTCGCCCTTGAAACGATTAGGCGACGTCAACGACGAAGGCTGGTGGCTGCACAACGCCCGGTGCAAAGTGCTTTTCGGCACCTTCCTGCCGGACGAGGCGAACCAGGGTCTGATCGGCGCCCCATTGTTCACTGCGGCGGAGTGGCTGTGTTTTTCAGTCGCCGGCGTGAGTCTCTTTACCGGCCGGCTTGTCTCGTTGGCGGCCCTTTGGTTGATTTTGCTGATGCTTTTCTTTCTGGTGCGCGACGCATTCTCCGCCGGCAAGGCGGTGTTGGCCGTGGCCATGTTGGGTCTGATGCACGAGACGCTCATGTATGCCCGATGGTCCACGCCCATCATGCCTGAAATGTGTTTCCTCACGGCGGTCCTTTTCTTCTGGGAACGCGGCAAGAAGGGGAGCCCTTGGTGGATGATGGCAGCCGGCGGATGCCTCCCGGCCGCTGGGGCCATGAAGCTCTCTTCGCTCTATTTCGCGCCTTCCATCGTCTTGTTCCTTGCGGGGAGTTGGGCTGTTCGCAGAGAGATTGATCGCCGGCGTCTGGTTCTGTTCGTCGCCGGCGCCACCCTGGCAACCGCTGTCCTGGCCGGCTTCCTTCTGGCCAATTGGCAACAGTTCCGCTTCTTCGCCGCGACCTACGGCAAGGCGAGCTTCGCCGGAAGTCACAGCGAGCGGGAGGGACTCCGCGGCTTTCTTAGCGTGCTCGGCAGCCCTGCGCTGATGCATCCCGGCGTGGCAATCCTGACGGTCTTTGTGTCGCTGTGGCTTCTGGAGCAAGTCGTCGCGGTGTCGCAGCACGGACTGCGATCGGCCTTGTGCCGTCTCTCGACCGCCGAATTCTACTCGTTGTGTTGGTTGGCCGGCTCGATGACGGCGTTGGCCGTTTCGACGGAGAAGGCTGACCGCCGCTTCGTGCTGTTCTTCGCGCCCATGACGATCCTGGCGGCCATGTTCACGCTGCGGCAGTTTCAACGCTCTGCGCCCACCAGCGGCCGTTCTGACGGCGTCGTTCCCCGGTCTTGGCTTGCGCGGATCGCTTTCTGGCTTGCGGCCACGCTCGTGTGGGGGTATTACACGGGAGGGGCGATCATTCTGGTCGGGACGCGCGCGTTGTACGCCGACGCCTTGCGGCTACGCCTCCCCGCTTATGCCGCCTCCTTGGCCGCCTCCGCGCTTGTCGCGGCGGTCTTCTTCCTGCTCCGCAAACCGAAAGTCGCCTTGGCCGGGCTGTTGGGGCTGTTCTTTGCCGTCAGTCTGACCCTTGATGGCCTCTGGTATCTTCGCCCCAGCTACACGATGCGCGACGCGTCCCGGTCCCTGGCCTCCGCAGCGGCAGACGGCACCATGTTCGTGGGCTATTGGAGTCACGAATTGTCGTTGGAGAATCGCGCATTGCCGATCCGGACGCCCTG
>JBEKCP010000235.1:0-8548 GCA_050014815.1 Thermoguttaceae bacterium
CCCGAACCCGACGGAAGGCGGTCCCCCCTTCCCCGCCGTGACCTGCATCTCGATCAACCGCGAAGTGGTGCACGGCATCCCCGGAAAGCGAAAACTCGTCGAAGGAGACATCGTCAGCATCGACACGGGCTGCCGGCTGAACGGCTGGTGCGGCGACGCCGCCGCGACGCTGCCGGTCGGCCGCGTCGATCCCCAGACCATGCGGCTGCTGGATACCACCCGCGACGTCCTGCACCTGGCCATCGATCGCATCGGCCGGCGCAAGTGGTGGAGCGAGGTGGCCGAGGAAATGCAGAAATTCGTCCGCGCCGCGGGGTTCTCGGTGGTCGAGGACTTCGTCGGCCACGGCATCGGGCGGAAGATGCACGAGGACCCCCAGGTGCCGAACTTCGTCAAGTCCGGTTTCCGCCGCGGCAGGAACGACTTCCGGCTGGTGCCGGGCCTGGTGATCGCGGTCGAGCCCATGGTGAATTCGGGGACCAAGCAGGTCCGCATGGCGGCGGACCAATGGACCCAGGTCACGGCCGACGGCCGGCCCAGTGCCCATTTCGAGCACACGATCGCCCTGACGGAGACGGGCCCCGTCGTCCTGACCGCCGGCCCCAACGGCGAAACCTGGTAGCGGGCCGTTGCATGCTTACTTCTTCTTCGCCGGCTTTCCGGCGTCGGCGGCGATGCTCGTCGTGGCGATGAGGCAGAGTTGGACGGGGTTCTCGGTGGCCCGGTCCAACCCGGCGCCGCCGGCGGGGGCGAAGGTCACCGCGCCCAAGAGCACCGGCTTGCCCAGCGGCACCCGGGCGGTCATAGCCATCTCGGCCGCGGGCATGTTCGGCCGATCTATGGGGCATGATGCCGAGCCGGCCCCGCCGACCTGCGCCTGCGGCGAAGGCTCTGACCATCGTGTGATGAAGCTCTGCACGTCCAGAACCGCAGTGCCGCCGCCGGGCGCGACCACCGGGCAGACCTGCACGATGACGCCAACGTTGGGCACGAGGGTCACCGGCATGTAGCCGACCTGGTTCCCGGCCGCCGTGATCGGGCCATGCGGAGCCGGAGCGCCGACCGGGCCAGGCTGGATTTGACCGGAGGCAGGTGCTGGAGCTGTAGTGCTTATCTGGGCCAGATACCGGGGAGGTCGAGTCGCGACAGCCCCCGGCGGTGGAGCAGTCGGGGCGAAAGTGCCCCCAGCGTTC
The DNA here is from genome assembly GCA_050014815.1 of Thermoguttaceae bacterium. Taxonomy (GTDB): domain Bacteria; phylum Planctomycetota; class Planctomycetia; order Pirellulales; family Thermoguttaceae; genus JBEKCP01. The sequence continues at coordinate 1,194 of JBEKCP010000235.1, forward strand.
CCAACGGGACGGAAGGCGATCGCGGCCGCATCCGGCCCAAAAGTATGAGATCCCGCGTCGTTGAGGCCGACCACGGGAATCGCCCCCATAACAAGCGACCGCCTGTCGCCGGAGGCGATATGCACCCCCTGGGCGTTAGAGCACGTGATCCTCGCGCGGAAGCCGGGGGCCTTGCGGGCGACCTGATCAAGCAACTCCACGTCGACAGCCGCTGGGACGCGACCGGCGGCCGTTGCCCCGCCGCCCACCAACCGTTGGTACGCGGGCGTCTCCAGCCAAATCCAGTGGAGGTCGACGACCACGGTCGGCATTGCCTGCGACCTGGCTCGGAGCTTCGCCAGAAGGGCGCTGATTTCCAAGTGGACCTCCCGCGTCTGACGAATAACGAGCGAGAGATTGGCGGGGAATAGTGCGATGGTGCCTTGTCCGCCGTTTGCCTCCCAAGATTTCGGCTCCATCGTCTGGGTTATCAAATCGATGAGGCCGCTAAAGTCGGCCGCCGAATCGTTGGGGTTTGCGACGCGGACCTGCGGCGGTGGCCCTCCCATGCCCTGCGGCGGTAGCCCCCCCTGGAATTGCATCGAGGACGCGTCCGGCGGGCCGCTGCCCGGCAGGGAGCCGTGATAGCTGCGGTCCGGCACCGGCATGACGAGGTCCGAGATATCGTATACCGTTGTGATGAGGAACTCCTCGCTTTCGGCCCTTGTCGGCGAGGTGATGAGCAGGACCTCCCGATGAATGGTCCACTTGAGTCCAAGTTCGCCGAGGACCAGATCGAGGACGGAACGAAGCGAAATGCCAGTCAGTTTGCGGGTGACGAGCGTTTTCGACGGGTCGATGCTCAGGCCCTCCAGTTCCTTCCTATCGAGCACGATTGGGATGCCGTAATTCTGCTGGAGAAAATCAACGACATCTTGGAGCGGGGTTTCCTTGACCTCGATTGAAATCGGCTGGCGGAGGGCTTTGAGGATCGCCCGCTCGCCGCCGACAAGCGGCTTTGCGGCCGCCTTCGGCGCCGGCTTCGGTTTCTGCGGCGGGGCCCCCGCGGCCCGGACCTCCAGGAAGACCATCAGAACGGGCAAGAGGACTGCGGACACGGCCAGGGACAAGACTCTGCGAGACATGACCACTTCTCCTTTCCGAAAAGAACGAACCTCCCGACGGGGATAGTCCCCATGCCGCCCATTCTACTACCGCATTTCGCGGATGTCCACAATTTGGGTGGCCTGTAGGTCCCGCCTGCCGGGCGGGACTTGGCGACCGGGCGGGACTTTGCGAAACGCAGTCCCGCTCGGCAAGCGGGACCTACGGCTGCCCAGGTTATCACAATTAGTCACCTTGCCACCGCGACCGAGATATTCAGGGGAACCGCGGCAATCCGGGCTAGGTGAATCGGCCCGGCGATGGATATAATCCGCCCCGAGATAATCCGCCCTCGCTGTGGCTTTTACCGGGGCGATAACCACGATTGACTTTGGGCCGACGATGGCCGGACAAGGACGTCCGCGAGCATCGCTGGGGGATCGGGGACCGAGCGCGCGAAGGAGCGCGGCCCGGCGGGGTAGGATTGCGCGGCGGGCGGACAGCCGCAAATCGCTAGTTGTGGAGTTTTCTCGCGCCAGCCCTCACCCCCTGCCCCTCTCCCGGAGGGAGAGGGGAGTAATGCTAGTGTTCCGCATTCTCTTTGCCGCGGTGGCGATGTGGTTCTGCGCCGCGGTCTGCCAGGCCGAGAGCGTGCGGGTCCGCGTGGCCTGGGGCGGCGGCGCCGAGCGGCTCTGGGAAGGCACGATCACGCTCAGCCAAGGCACCTTGTCCGAGCCTCAGCCGCTGGGAATCGAGGCCGATGAACCCGGCTCCATGTGGGTCGAAGACGGCCGGTTGATCGTCCGGCAGCGGACGGCCCGGGGGTATGACGGCGTCGATATCCTGGTGGTCGCCCCGACGGACGCCAAGCTGCTGGTCGATCTGACGGCGGCCGAATCGCAGCGGGGTCCGCAGATCGCGATTCCGCTGGCGGACCTTTCTTCGACCGAGCCCGCCAACTTGCAGTTGGACAACCGCGGCAACCGGCTGTTGGTCCGGCGGGCGCCGGGCGACTTGCTCCGGGTCCGCACGGCGGAGCCCTCGATGGTCTTCGCGCCGGGGAGCCGGTTCAAGCTGGACGTGCTGCCGCACTTGTCCTCGGCGGCGGCCGACGGCAAGGTCCGCATCAAGGCCCAGTTGACGGCGGCCGAGCAATCGCGCGAGCTCTGGTCGACGCAGAGCGACGTGCGGGCCGGCCAGTCGGAGGCGATCCCGCTGGAGGTCCCGCTGCCGCAGGAAGAGGGCGTCTACGACCTCGTGATCACGGCGACGCAGACGGCAAGCTGGACCCATCCGGTGCGGCCCACGCTCCTTTGGAAGCGGTCGCTGGCGGAGCGGCGGGTGCAGGTGCTCGTGCTGAGTTCTCAGCGGCCACCGGCCAAGCCGGGCCGCGACCTGGCGCAGGTGCTCGAGATCGACCCGGCCAGCCCGCGGTGGTGGGAGAAGGTCAAGCTGCCGCGGTTCACCCGAACCATGAAAGGCCCGTTGGGCAATGGGACCCGCCAGACGGTGCGGCACCCGCTGGGCGACTTGTCGCAGTTGGCCCCCAGCGCCCGCTCGGCGGACGTGAGCTGGGAGGCCTATTGGCTGGCGATCAGCGTGCCGGGACGCCCCTACGTCCTCGAGGTGGACTATCCCAGCGACGTGCCGCAAACGCTGGGCATCAGCGTCGTGGAACCCAACGCCGCCGGCGCCCTGGTGCCGATCGGCGTGGACTCGGGGGTCGATGTCTCGGAGGAGCTGGTCGGGGCCGCGCCCCGCTGGTCCCATCACCGCCTGGTCTTCTGGCCACGGACCAGTTCGCCGCTGGTGCTGGTGGCCAACCGCCGGGGCGACTCGCCGGCGGTCTATGGGAAGATCCGCGTGCTGGGCGGCTGGGAGCACTTGCCCCGGCTGCCGCTGGCGCCCCCGGCCGGGCCGTCGTGGCCGGTTGCCCAATCGGCCCTGGCCGGCCCGCAACGGCTGCTGGCCGCCTACATGGACCGCCCCCTCTTGCCGGAAAACTTCTCGGCCAACGAGACGCTGGACCCCTGGAGCGGCCGGAGCCTGGACGACTGGACGACGTTCCACGAGGCCGGTACGCGGTTGGTCGAGTACCTGCACTACGCGGGCTACAACGCCCTGATGATGTCCGTGGTGGCCGACGGCAGCGCGTTGTATCCCAGCGAGGTGCTGGAGCCGACGCCGCGTTACGACACGGGGATGTTCTTCGCCACAGCGCAGGACCCGGTGCGGAAGGACGTTGTGGAGATGTTGCTGCGGCTAATGGACCGCGAGGACCTCCGGATGATTCCGGCCGTCGAGCTGGCCGCGCCGCTGCCGGCGCTGGAGGCGTTGCGGCGCGGCGAGTCCGCCCAGCGGCAGGGGCTCGAATGGGTCGGTCCGGACGGCCTGACGTGGACCCAGACCTATGCCCCCCGGCGCGGCCTGGCCCCTTACTACAACCTGCTGGACCCGCGGGTGCAGGACGCGGCCGTGGCCGTGGTACACGAGCTGATCCAGCGGTACGGGCGGCACCCGTCGCTGGCCGGGGTGGCGGTGCGGCTTTCGGCATACGGTTACGCGGAGTTGCCGGGGCCGGAGTGGGGGATGGACGACGCCACCATCGCCCGGTTCGAGCGAGACGCGCACCTGCGCGTCCCCGGCGAAGGCCACGACCGCTTCGCGGCCCGGGCCGCTTTCCTCCAGAGCGACGAGCACCGCGACGCGTGGCTTCACTGGCGGGCCGCCCAGTGCAGCCGGTTCTACCGCCGCGTGCGGGACGTCGTGTGCGCGGTCCGGCCCGACGCGCCGGTCTACCTTGCCGGGGCGGAGATGTTCGCCGGCCCCGAGTCGTCGGCGTCGTTGCGTCCCACGCTGCCGCCCAAGGCCACGCTGGCCGAGGCCCTGTTGGCCGTCGGCATCGATCCCCGCGACTACCAGGAGGACCGCGGCCTGGTGCTCCTGCGGCCCGAGCGGATCCTGCCGGCCCAAAAGCTGGCCGCGGCGGCCGCGGACCTCGAACTCGGCCAGATGCCCGAGGCCGACCACTACTTCCACGGGCTTCCGCGGCCGGGCAGCCTCTTCTTCCATCCGCCGCAGGAAGTCCACATTGGGTCGTTCGACAAGATGAGCCCGTTCAAGGAGAGCTTCGCCTGGCTGGTGACCGAGGCGGTTCCGTCGGGCTGGCAGAACCGGCGGCGGTTCGTCCACAGCCTGGCGAGCATGGATTCCCAGATCATGGTGGACGGAGGCTGGCTGTTGCCGCTGGGGCAGGAGGAGGCCGTTTGCAGCCTTGCGGCGGCCTACCGGCGGCTTCCGCCGGTGCGATTCACGACGATCGAGGGCGGCGGCTCGCAACCGGTGGTGCTCCGCGCGGCCGCCATCGGCGGCCGGACCTGCGCATACGCCGTCAACGACGCCCCATTCTCCACGCTGGTTCGCGTCCCCGTGGAGGCGTCCGCGAGCTGCACCGTGCGGGAACTGAGCGGACTTCGCCGGATCGCCCCCCTGACCCGCGACGCCGACGGCACTGCCTGGGTCGTCGAGCTGGAACCGTACGACCTGGTGGCCGTCGAGCTGTCGGAACCGGATGCCAGGCTCGGGCCGCCGCGGGTCACGCTACCCTCCTCGGTGCAAACGGCGCTGGAGCAACGGATCCGGCAGTTGGGCGCCCGGGCCGCCGCCCTGCGGAGCCCGCCACTCTTGGAAGTGCTGGACAACGCGGGCTTCGAGCGCCCGCCCACCGCCGCCGACCCGATACCCGGCTGGGCCGTCTCCCACCGCCTGGGCGTCGCCATCGGAACCGACAAGTCGCACGCCCACGGCGGCAGCCAATCGGCGCGGATCTCCAGCGACGGGCCGATCGCCTGCCTCGTGAGCCGGCCGTTCGACCCGCCCACGACCGGGCGGCTGTCGATGATGGTCTGGCTCCGCACGGCCGATCCCGCCCGGCAGCCGCCCTTGCGCCTGGCCGTCGAGGGAAAGCTCTGCGGCCGCGACTACTACCGGTTCACGTCCGTCGGGCAGCCGGCGGCGCAGGGCCAGGCGGTCAACCCCTTGACTGCCGCCTGGGGTTGGTACATCTTCCAGGTCGACGACCTGCCGCTGGAAGGGCTTTCGCAGTTGCGCGTGCGGTTCGACCTGATGGGCCAGGGCGAGGTCTGGGTGGACGACGTCCAGTTGTTCAACCTCGCGCTGAGCGAGACCGAGATCCGCGCCCTCTACAAGCTCATCACCATGGCCAGCGCGACGCTCCAGAACGGCCAGGTGAGCGATTGCATGCGTCTTCTGGACGGCTACTGGCCGCGGTTCCTGATGGCGAACGTGCCGGCGGGGCGCCCGCCTGCGGCTCCGCCGGCGGCCGTGGCCTCCCGCCCCGACGAGAACCGCGCGCCGCCCCCCGCCGCGCCCAAGGAGCCCCAGCCCGCCGGCTGGATGGACCGCGTCCGCAACATCTTCCCCGACCACCTCTGGTGACGCACCCCGCCATAGGTTACTATGGGAGGCTGTCCCCTTTTTCGCGTCCGGATGGGAAAACGAGCACACGGGAGAACCAGCCATGAATCGTCGTCAATTCCTGAAGACCACCGCCGCCGGGACCGGATTGATTCTCCTGCCCGGCGGCGCCCGCGCGGGCAAGAACGCCCCCGGGAGCAAGCTCAATGTCGCGCTGATCGGCGTCTGGGGCCGGGGCCTGGCGCACTACTCCTCGCTGGCCGACGAGAACGTGGTCGCGCTGTGCGACGTGAACGAAAAACGATTTCCCGAGGCCCTCAAGCACTTCCCCAAGGCCAAGACCTACGTCGACTGGCGGAAGTGCCTGGACCAGAAAGACCTGGACGCGGCGGTCATCTGCACGGCCGACCACACGCACGCGTTCGTGGCCAATTGGGCGCTCAACCGCGATCTGCACATCTATTGCGAGAAGCCGCTGGCCATCACCGTCGAAGAAGCGCGGATCGTGCGGGCGAACTGGATGAAGAAGAAGAACAAGCTTGCCACGCAAGTCGGCATGCAGCGGCACGCCCAGCAGAACTTCAACCGGGTGCGCGAGCTGGTCCGCGACGGCGCCGTCGGCGACCTGACCGCGGCCTACGCATGGGGCAACCGCCAGATCCGCCGCGCCGGCTACCTACCCGCCGAGGGCCAGCCGCCGGAGGGCTTCCATTTCGATCTCTGGCTCGGGCCCTCGCCGGAGCATCCCTACAATCCCGGCTATTTCTCCGGCGGGCCCGGCATGAACTGCCTGTCGTGGAACATGTTCTGGGATTTCGGCGCCGGCCAGATCGGCGACATGGGCAGCCACACGATGGACCTGCTCTGGAACGCGGTGGACGCCGGCCTGCCGACCTCGGCCGAGGCCAAGGGCGAGAAGTTCAATCCGGACGTCACGCCGGTCGAGTGCGAGTCGCACTTTGAGCACCCGGCCAACGGCTGGCGGGGCCCGATCCGCGTGAGCTGGTACCAGGGCGGCGCGATGCCCCGCTCGCCGAAGCCCTGCATCGACCTGAAGCAAATCGACCACGGCGCGATGTTCAAGGGCTCGAAGGGATACCTGATCGCCGACTTCGATTCGCGCATCGTGGTGCCCTTCGGCGACGCCGCCGACCTGACCTATTACAAGCCGCGCACCCGGGACACCGTGCTGCCGCCGCTGGGCCACTTCCAGAAGCAGTGGATCAACGCCTGCAAAGGCGATCTCAAGACGGCCTGCGACTTCGAGTACAGCGGCAACATGATCGAGCAGTTGCTGCTGGGGCTGGTCGCCTACCGCGTCGGCAAGAAGATCGAATACGACGGCGCCAGCGGCCGCGTCACCAACTGCCCCGAGGCCAACGACCTGTTGCGGCGCAAGTACCGCCCGGGCTGGACCATCGACGGGTGAATGCCGCGCGACACCAGCAGAATTTCACGTTGACGAGCACACATCGCCGTTTAGCGGGCGGGCCGGGTACCCTCTGGGTGCGCCGCGGTTGGCCCAGGATTCACTCGGCGGGCAAGCCCGCCCGCTAAACGTGCCGCGTCCGCAGATCGGCAGCAGCGGCCTCTATCGCCCGGACTTGGCAAGAGCGACCCTGAATTCACCCGGGATTGCCCTTGAGTTGGCGGGTATTTTGCGTTACAAGTTGGCGGCGAACCCCCCGGACGCAGTCCGGGGGCTTTTCTAACCCCTGACCCATCTCCGGGAGGCATTGCCATGCGATGGTCCCTGGCCGCCTTGCTCGGCGGCGTGCTGGCGGCCACGGCCGCCAATGCCGAGCAGACCTTCCCTTACAAGGCATTCATCACCA